>NZ_JBGOOM010000023.1:0-80447 GCF_041439575.1 Vibrio sp. 5S239
GATTCGCGATATCTTTTATGACTAATTGATTCGATGCATCAAGATCCAGCTTCAAGCGACACAGATTCTTGTTTTCGTTTACGTAACCGTAAATGTCGCCGTGGCCTTCTTTTAGCACACGGTCAAAGTCGTCTTTGGCTACGTATACCCAGCGGCTATCGCCTTTCTCAGATTCAGAAACTGACATGTTGCTTTGTAGCAGAACCAACTTAACTAAGTTGTACGCATTACCAACACTGTACATCTTCGCGTTCTTGATATCGTTTTGGTAAACGTCTTTACGCAGCAAGCCACTGGTAGACTCCATTGACAGCGATACTGACAATGTCGATTCAACGTCATCTTGAATCTCTTCTAGCTCTTCACGAGACATTTCGATTTGTGCTTTTGACTCTTGCTGATCGAACGCACGGTTCAATGCAAAGTCTTTTACCACGCTACGAACCACATCGCGTGATTCTGGGCTGTGCCATAAACAATCTTGCAGAAGCATAATATCCAGAGGGTTTACGCTGTCTCGACCACTAAAGAAGGCGCTCGCTTTCAATAGTTTAACGGCTTTCTTCCAACGTCTATCTGATACATACAAATCAGATTCTGATGCTGAACCTTGCTTCTTAACTGTTTCCTCAAGCATGGTTTTCAGTTCATACAGCTTGTTAAACGAGTTATCGGTCAGCTCTAGCTTGTCGAGCTCTTTCTGCCACTGGTGGTATTCAATATCAGTAATCGCCAAACCTTTTGGAATCACAGCCTCTTGAGATGTGCCAGTCGTCAGCATCGATTTGAAGTTTTGCTTGTTTTGAATACGGTTAACAAACACGCGAACCAACATACGGTCATAAAGCGCTTCTAAGCCGCTGTCTTCGTCTGGAAGTTCATTCGATGCAGATACCAACAAGCGCATCGGTACACGCTCAATGTCACTGCCGTTCTTAAATGTTTTTTCGTTAACCACAGTTAGAAGTGTGTTCAGGATTGCAGGACCTGCTTTCCAGATCTCATCAAGGAACACTACTTGTGCGGTTGGTAGGTAGCCTTCGGTCAGTCTTACATAGCGACCGTTATCTTTTAATTCTTGGATACTTAGCGGACCGAACACTTCTTCGGGCGTAGAGAAACGTGTCATCAAGTATTCGAAATAGCTACTGTTGTCAAAAGCTTGGATGAGACGTTTAGCGATAAGGCTTTTTGCGATGCCCGGAGGACCTAATAGGAATACACTTTCGCCGGCGAGAGCCGCGAGTAAACAGAGCTTAATCGTGTCTTCTCTTTCATAGACACCATCTGAGAGAGCATGCGCTAATTTATTGATTCTTTCAGAGAGTAGCGCCTTGTCAGCATGTGAGGAAATAGAAGGGTTCATGCGTTACTCCGAAAATCTTTGAACTGTTGAGAGTGTAGATATGTTTTTATACATTTGTTAGCACTTTGTTACAAGTGCATTTTATTATTGAGTTGCATTTATATCAGATGGTTAGGGTCGTAATTTTGATGTAATCATAGATTCCAAATATGAGAGTAACATCACGAACGGCGTAAAACGAAACCTATTACTAAACTCAATTTTTCTTTTATTTTCGACACCATAGACGTTATGGTAGTGCACGTCTTCAGTTATCGAAAAATTGGCAAGGAATGTGGCCAGACTGCATGAGTAAAGTTATCCATCAATGGAAAAGTATTTCTCTTATCGAAGAGAACGTGACGCTCCCTACGAACGTCGTGGTAAAACACACCACAATCAGCCACCCTGGCGCGGCCGTTATTCTTCCTATCACTTCGTCTGGAAAGATTATCCTCATTAATCAGTTTCGCCCTTCCCTTAAAAAATGGCTTCTAGAGTTACCTGCGGGCACCATGGAAAATGATGAGACACCTCTTCAATGTGCTCAACGCGAACTGGAAGAAGAAACCGGTTACAGTGCAACTTCCTTTCAAGGCTTGGGGCAAGTTACGCCTTTGGCTGGCTTCTGTGATGAGATACAACATCTATTCGTCGCGAAAGACCTTAGCCTCACTACCCGCTTTGAATGTGACGAAGATGAAGTCATAGAAGTAATCGAGCTAAGCTTACAAGAACTGCACGACAAAATACGACACGATCAAATCACTGATGCCAAAACTATCGCTTGTTTAAGTAAAGCCCAACTATGTGGTTATCTATAGCCAATTATATGACTACCTAAAGTACTCTAGGAGAGAAAACATGGACTTTCGTTCTGATACCGTAACTAAACCTTCACAAGCTATGCGTGATGCAATGGCAAACGCAGAAGTGGGTGATGATGTTTATGGCGACGACCCAACCGTAAACGAATTAGAACTGTGGGCTGCGAATGAAACCGGCTTTGAAGCGGCCATGTTCACCTCTTCAGGTACGCAAGCCAACCTACTCGGGTTAATGGCACATTGTGAACGTGGTGACGAATACCTTTGTGGCCAACAAGCGCACAACTACAAGTACGAAGCTGGCGGTGCTGCGGTACTGGGTTCTATTCAACCTCAACCAATCGAGAACAACCCAGACGGGACTTTAGACTTTAAAAAGCTTGCTGCTGCGATTAAGCCCAACGACAGCCACTTTGCTCGTACCAAGCTTCTTAGTTTAGAAAACACTATCAATGGTAAAGTCCTCCCAATGTCTTATCTAGCGGAAGCACGTGAGTTCGTAAACCAACACGGACTTCAAATGCACCTAGATGGCGCGCGCGTCTATAACGCAGCCGTGGCATTAGACGTGCACATTAAAGAAATCGCACAACACTTCGATTCTATGACGATTTGCTTATCGAAAGGTTTAGGCGCTCCAATCGGTTCACTACTTCTTGGCAGCAAAGAATACATCGCCAAAGCACGTCGACTGCGCAAAATGGTCGGCGGTGGTATGCGCCAAGCAGGTATTCTTGCCGCTGCAGGTAAAATGGCGCTGACGGAGAACGTTGCTCAACTTAAAGCTGACCACGACAATGCGAAAAATCTAGCGATTGGTTTAAGCAAGCTAGAAGGTTTTTCGGTTAACCCTGATTTCATTCAAACTAACATTGTGTTTGCTAAATTGGATGAGTCAGTAGATATCAACCGCATCGCTCGCGAACTGGGCGAACAAGGCATTACGATGTCACCAGGGAACCCAGTGCGCTTTGTTACTCACCGTGACATTAGCGCAGAAGATATTGCTACTTTCCTAACTAAGTTGGAAAATGCGCTTTAACTCTTTTAATGAGATTAACCTCTACCGTAATTAAGACTAAAGCTTCCTGTGAGAAGCTTTAGTCTTTCAAAAAATTCATTCAACAATTCCACAGCAAATAATCTTCTTGACACAGACTAGTTTTCTAATAAGCACACTAAATTGACTGGAACAGAACGCGATCTCGTTTTGGCCTATGAGAATACCTTCTAATAATTATTCTAGCATTTAAACATTAAATTATTGTTTAAGTTGGAGTTACATTAATGGCTTACCAGCACTGTATTTTCACTAAAGGTAAATGACTTAGTAATAATAGATTCAGGTTTTTAATCACCACGCATACGGTAATTAAAACTAGAACACATCAATTCTAATAGATTCTTGTAAAGAACTAATTTAAATAAAGAAATAGTAGATAGTCGCTCTCCATTATTACAATTTACAATCGATACAATCAACTTGTAAATTAAATAATCAAATTAGTATTTTCGTTAATAATACTGTCACATTCATGATGACAGTAACCCATCAAAAACCCCAAAACACCCGTGTAGACCATAGTCCTATTTTAATCAATTAAATAAAAAATCTCCGCCAATATTAGCATTGAGTAAAACCAACCTATCTAATTGAATATTAAATTATTCTCTAATAATTTCGCTTCTACCTCTCAGCTTAAAATCATACTAAAACTCATACTTTTCCTAAATAATAAACTTTTTTTACTACTTCACCATTTTTTAAAGCACTTATAGTTTTGAAAGTTAAGCAACAAGTTACATTCAATCAGTGAGAGGTGAAATTATGGTTAGAGTATTTAGGAGCCTTCATAACTTCACCGTCTCCGTATTAATCTTTAGCCTATCGCTTTCATTCTATGCCAGTGCTAATAGCTTAACGTTAGGAATTAGCGGTCAGATCAAAGATCGATGCGAAATAAACTTTTTTTCTGGCAACATTATGAACTTTACGGAACACCGTGATGTGCAATCGTTGCCTTTTAATATGTATTGTAACCGTCCGTTGGGTATAACGATCAACTCAAAATATGGAGGCTTAAAATATCAACATCAAGGGGTTGATATTATTGAGAATTACAATTTGTCATTACAAATAGACGAAATTCGTCTTTATGAAAGTAGGCACAGCAGTCAACTTACTTCACCAGTAATGATAGACAGTTCTGGTGTTATTCCGTTCTCTCAACATGGGAGTCTTAGGGTAGCACTCGAAAATAGCTTGCGTTTCGCAGGTTATTATCAAGACGTTATTGAGATCGAAGTTTACCCTTCGATTCATAGCGTAACAAAGTGAAAACTCTGCAATGTATCTGCAGAACAACATACGCTCAGCAGTATTCGAGCCAATCATTTAAGATAAAGGAATTTCTAATGAAAAAGCTAACACTCTACGCAGCAACAGTCACAGCTATTTTTGGCGCTCAAGTCCAAGCCGCTCCCGGTGATGTCCAATTAGTTGGATTTGTTTCACCTGTATGTGAGGTTACTGG
The DNA here is from genome assembly GCF_041439575.1 of Vibrio sp. 5S239. Lineage (NCBI taxonomy): Bacteria > Pseudomonadati > Pseudomonadota > Gammaproteobacteria > Vibrionales > Vibrionaceae > Vibrio > Vibrio sp. 5S239. The sequence continues at coordinate 4,707 of NZ_JBGOOM010000023.1, forward strand.
TCTTTCAACGCAACTGATGGACTTTGGTAACGTATCTCAAATTCAAAACCTTTCTGTTAGTGGTCTTAACATGAAGTGTAATGACGTCGATGGTGCAACTGTGACACTGACAAGTGCTGAAGGTGGTCTAGAGTCAGACGATAACGAAGACTACGCTCTTACCTACGATGCGACATTTAATCCTTCAGGCTTAGCTCCTTTCACGCTTAATGCGCCAGGGGGCCCAGGTCTAAATGACGTTTCAGTCAGTAATTCTTATGGCGGTTCTGGAGCATTAGCGACAGGTGTTGCCGCATCTATTGATATTGTGACGACAGAAACCTCCCCATGGGCAGGTGGCTACTCAGATACATTAACCGTAAATATCACCTCGAATTAGAGGTTAATAAGTCGGGGGCTATTATTTGGCCTCCGACTTAATCTCAATCTCAACGACATAAGTTTAATTTGGAGCTCTTCACTATGTATAAATGGATCATGCATAAATGGATCGTTCTTTTCCTATTGTCATTCACTTGTCTGTCCGCTCATGCGTTCAAAGTCGAACCGATGTCTATGGAAATAACACCGCTTGGCAAAAGAGCTCAAATGACCATGAGGGTTGAAAACTCTTCAACCGAACCACTCACGGTTGAGTTGTCTCCGGTATATATGACAATGGACAAATATGGGAAAGAGACCACGACGCCTGCAGATGACGAGCTATTAGTGATACCGGTGACCGCAATAATAGAACCTGGGCGATCGCAATCCATTATGGTGCGCTATTTGGGCGATCCTTCCATCACAGAGTCTAAAGCGTATCGCATTGCTGTTAAGCAAGTAAAAGTTCAAAGAGCGAGCAGCAACCAAGGGCAAGTAAGTCTTTTGCTTCAGTTTAATACGCTTATCAACGTGCGACCTCAGAACACAGCTTCTCAGCTAGAAATTAAAAGCATCGAACAAAATGACAAAAAGAACAAATGGGTTCTTGAAGTACTTAACAGTGGTAATAGTTATGGTCGATTAACCAATACAACATGGAAGATATCTGATGGTAAAAATTCAACCTATTTAAAAGGCGTAGAAATCGCTAAACGTATTCCGGGTACTTTAGTCCTTCCCTACTCCACTCGCTTTTTCGAAATGCAGCCACTTAAAAATTATGACGTGAACACCCTATCGATTGAAATAGAGCAGGACCAATAACAATGAGACGTTATATCTTGGGTGGGCTCATTTATTACTTTCTGTGTGCACAAACGTTTGGCATAACACTGTTTCCAACCGTCATCGAGCTCAACACCGATCACAGGGCAACGTCGCAACTAGTTGTAACTAACAACTCTACACAAGCTCTCCCACTTGAAGCTAACGTTCGTCGTTTGAACTTCTCATCTGATGGTACGTTCGAGACATCTGATCTAGCGAGTGAAGAGATGTTTGTGTTTCCACCAGCCGCGATGTTAGCCCCCGGAGAACGTCAAGTGTTCCGTATACAATGGTTGGGAAACAGAACACTCGAGACCTCTCAGAGTTATTTTATTCGTTTCAGTACCGTAAATATTGGCCAGAACAACGCGAGAATAGATAAACCCATCGGTTTAGCAACCGGTATCAATTTACAAGTTCACTACAATGCGTTGTTGCACATTCACTCATCCTCGTTAGAACCTGACGTGAAATTGCACGTAGATGAACAAGGCAAACTAACACTTACTAATTCAGGGTCACGATTTACCTATACATCGTTACTTCATTTTGCGGGGCTCGAATCTCAGAGCCAAAAAGTACATGCGGCTTTAGGTGAGCAGTTTATTCCACCACGGTCCACTATTACTTTGCCCTCTTCTTTAAATTACTTACCAATGGGCACATACCATGGGCATGAAAACTGAAACCCATCACAAGATGTGGCAAGTTTTGTATGTCTTGGGATTAGTACTTTTTTATTGTGCCGCCTTAAGCCCTGCAGCTTGGGGCCAGGAAATGGTCTTGAATCCAACAGGGCGAGATATTCAGCTTACCTCTTTGTTAAGGATAAGTGACACCATACTGGGGGAAGCGGACATTATCATTACCGCAAACAACGAGATCTTGTTACCAAAGGAAAGTACACTTTCTCTCCTTTCTTCCGTCGTAACTCAAGAAGGTATTGGGAAACTCAATGACACAACAGACGATAAGATGCTGTCTCAGCACCATTTTGAGAGCGTAGGATTAGGCCTTAGTTTCGATTTCTCTTCATTAGAATGCATCGTGACAGTGCCGCTTGAATTTAGCTTAACCCAGCAATTGTCTATGAACGGTGCAGATGATTTTTATAACTATGCCAAGCCAAGTTTATTTAGTGGATACGTTAACTTTGCCCTTTCGGCTAATGAGAGCCAATATGTCGATCAGAATTCGTCAAGGCAGGACCTCTATCGCAGTCAATTTGACTCCGCACTTAACATTGGTTTTCTAAACTTTGAGTATGAATCTTATTTAGAAAACAGCTCATCACAAGATTCGCGATACGTAAGAGAAGGATCTCGTCTTAATATTGACTTTGCAGAACAAGGCACACGACTTGTGCTCGGCGATATGTACAACAGTGGTCAATCTTTTCAGGACAGCACCGACATACTTGGTATTGGCTTAACTCGAGATTTCACACTCATTCCAACCAGAAATGCACGACCACGGGCCAATCAATCATTCACACTTCAAAGAGCTTCAAATGTCGATGTCTATATAGATGGGATTGCCGTCCAGCGATTAACGCTAGGCGCCGGTAGCTATAACCTTAGTGACATACCCCTGGCGCAAGGTAGCAATGATATTGTACTCGTCATCACCGACCGCTCCGGGAATGAAGAACGCATCGAGTTCTCTGTTGCGACCGGGAACGACTTGCTCAATAGCGGTGAGTTTGAATATAGCGTCATGTATGGAGCACCTTCTGAATTACAAAATGGACAACTAGAATACCTAACCAACGAGCGCATTTTCCATGGTTATGTCGATGTGGGTATTAATCCTTGGTTAACGTTAGGTACCAACTTCCAAACCCGTGAAGATCTTTACCAATATGGTGCTACCGCGTTATTCGCTTCTACATGGGGCGTCACTGAACTCAATGCTTCACGTAGCGAACACCCTACATTTGGAACTGGCGGCGCTTACAAATTTGCGTTCGATGCGGAATTTTCCAATACGAATACGCTGTCCCCACAACTGAGTGTGAGCTATGAATATCTGACCAACAATTTTGCTGGGGTCTCAGGGTTCGATGCTTCCGATATCGATATCAACTTAACCACCCATTATGTATCTGCATTTAGCTCCATTTACCTTGGTCAGTCTTTACGTGCCGCCATGACCCTCAATTATCGCTCGGGAATAGACAAAGAGAACGATTATTGGCTGATTAGCCCGAGTTTATCGGACGGACTGTTTGATACTCCTGCTACTTGGAGTGCACGCGTTAACTATCGGCATAACGAAAGCGAAGACGATGATATCAGCACTACTGTCACCATAAGCTGGCCTCTGAGTCGACAAACTCGTGTTGTCGGTCGTTACACCACAGAGCTCAATGAAGCCGCCTTAGATTACAGCTATCAAAATAACATTGGTAACACAGGGGGGGTGTCGGCGTTTGCGAGTGTTATTACTAACGAAGAAACGGATGCCGATATGGATGCTGGTATTAACTACACGGCCAACCGTTATGAATTAAACGCGACCCACGCTTCGCGGCTTGAAGATATTAGTGGTGAGACACGAAACCACAGTACTGATGTAACTATAAGTAGTGCCCTTGCTTTTGCAGGTTCATCTGTGACGCTCGGCAGACCAGTGCGCGAAGCATTTGCTATTGTTAGCAAGCACGAAAGCCTCGCAAAAAATGACGTGGCTGTCGACCCAACAAAAGATGGTGAGTACGCACGCGTTTACCTTAAAGGAGATGCAAGTGCTATGGTCCCAGACCTTGTTGCTTATAATGGCCAAGTAGTCAGTTACGAGGTCGATAACTTGCCGCCAGGATATGACTTAGGTGACGGCGCTTTTTGGATTAAGCCGGGTTATAAACGAGGCTTCCAACTCCAGATCGGCTCTGATGCCGTATTAACTGTTATTGGCACGCTATTCGATCGTCAAAGTAACAACCCTATTTCACTTGTCGCTGGTGTAGCACATTACCTTGGTGAGGAAAAACAGTTGCCGATTGACTTCTTTACCAATCGTAACGGCATATTCGCAATCTCTGGATTAAAGCCCGGTAAGTACCAGTTGATACTCGACACTAAAGAGCAAGAATCAGTCATCATTACCCTAAGTGAACGCAGTGACAACTTGATAAGACTAGGAGGTGTTTATGTGGAATAAACAAGTTCTTTGGGGATCCTTGTTCCTCATTACCATAAACCATGTACCTTCGGCAGTGGCGTGTGAAGCCAGTGCCTTGGCTATTCAACCCGTCTCATCGAAATCACAATATGATGTTTTCAGCGCAGGCACATTCGCAACAATAAACACTTACCGTATAGATGCGATCATAATTGGCGAACCCTGCAAATTAGACTTAATTTTACAACTTAACGATACCAGTCGCTCGTTAAAAGGGTCGAACCAAGACAAACTCAACTTTGAGTGGTCAGGACAGATTGGCATGCCGGTTGCTAATCAATGGCACTTATCATTAACCGATAACCACCCTTCGGCAACGATACAAATGCGATTTCCGAGCAAGCAATGGTTAGCGTCAGGAACCTATCGAGGGCTTTTAGAAGTCTCGCCTTCTTATACCTCTGATAGTAAACAAGTGGAAATTAGCCCTAGCTCCATTCCGGTATCGGTTAACGTTCCGCCTGCTGCGAAAATTCATTTTTATGGATTACCCCAACAACATTATGACCTTGATCTAGGGACATTATATTCAAACAAGATTATTCGCTCTGCACCTAACCTATGGGCTCAAAGTAATACAGCTTATACCATCGTATTCGAATCATCTCATCAAGGGGTGCTACGTCATGAATCTAATGAGACTAAATGGGATATTCCATACCAACTTTCCCTCGATAGCGACAGAATAAACCTTGAGCAACTGGATGCAAGAATTCAACGTCTTTCCGCTACGACTGGTCAATCTATTTCTTTGAATTTTCTCATTGGTGAAACAGAGAACAAACCAGGAGGGAAATATGACGATACACTACAAATTTCTATTGAACCTCGACTTTCACAGCAACCATAATTATGCAATTATGTAAAAATTAAGCCGCAGAGCTCAATTTTATAAAACACAACGTCATAGAATCAAAACTTGATTTACCAGGCTCGGGATAAGTTATGCATAGAAATAATTTAAAGCACATGCTCCTAATTGGTGACTACGGTATTAACAACCAGTTTATTCAGCGCGAAATAGAAAAATACAGTGATTTTTCTTTTAGCAGAGAATGTATGACAAGCATTGGCCGCTCGAGTAACCGTAAGACTTTCGATGTCATCCTTATTAGCTACTTACTATTAGCGAATATCGAAGATATCAACATCATTTTATCAAAAGTAGAATCCAATAAATGGGTAGTCTACGATGTTCCTGCTGACATTACCGGACAGAGTATTACCGTAATTCAGTTATTCAACTTGTTTAATATAAAAGGAATCATCTATCAGGATGCTCCTATTGATCACCTTAGCCGTTGTTTAAAAACAGTGTGTGACGACGATCTGTGGCTACCGAGAAAGTTAATGTCACATATTCTATCTAATAGACACGATTACACTTTCAAGTCGAAAGTAATACTATCTAGCCTTACGAAAAGAGAGGTTCAAATATTCAATCGCGTGATTAGAGGAGATTCAAATTTAGAAATCTCAAACGAACTATTTATTTCAGAAAGTACGGTAAAGACGCACGTATACAATATATATAAAAAAATAAATGTCAAAAATCGCAAAGAAGCGATAAGAAAAGCATATTTTATCAATAGTTTAGAAACTACTATACAACCAGAAATGTAGCTGAAGTTATGGTCGGAAATATAAGAAAGGCCCACAATTATTTTGCTAATATAACATATTAAAGTTTAAGCCTTTGAAAAGATAAGCTTATATTAATAATCGCTCATAGTATCTCTGTCAAACTGATAAACACAATCTAAATCGTATCACCTGTGATTTAATTACATTTCACAAATCAAAACATCACTTCTGAAACCATTCTACTTACCTAGCAGAGCAAAAAGTACACTAATGTATGACTTACCAATCCTTCGCTTTACTATTACTGACTATTTTCCCCTAGCCTTCATCCTCTGGTTTTAACGATCCTGAACTGGGTAAAATGAAGTCATCAAGTTGCGTTTTCTGTCATAACCCCACGAGCGGGAAACAAGTAACATTGATTACCCAAAACTTTTTGGTCAAGATTCAACTTACTTCTATCACACAATGAAAGCTCACCAAACCGAGGTCGACTAGGTACTAACGCTCAGATGATGCAAACACAACGGAGTAAACTCGACGCTCAAGACTTAAAAGATATTGCGGCTTTCTATACTTCACAACAGTAACGGATCTCACCTTCATTAGGTCAACCTAAGCTAAAACACATCACCAAGTCGCCTATACTTCAAGCAAATTCACTGAGCTAATTGAAGATCGGATAGATATACCTTTACACGTATCATCCAACCCTTACAATATGCAGCAAATATTTATCAAGGTTTATCTCTATGTCTATTCAATGGTTTCCGGGACACATGCATAAAGCCCGCAAAGAAATCGAAGAAGTTATCCCACAGGTTGATGTGATTATCGAAGTACTGGACGCTCGTATTCCGTTCAGTAGTGAAAACCCAATGATCTCTTCACTGCGCGGCGATAAGCCTTGTGTAAAAGTGTTGAACAAACGTGACCTTGCGGATCCTGAACTGACTCAGCGTTGGATTGAGCACTTCGAGAAAGAGCAAGGTGTTAAAGCGATTGCAATTACCACCAGCGTTAAAGAAGAAGTTAACCATGTTATGGAGTTAGTCCGTAAGCTAGCACCGCACCGTGAACAGATGGGTAAAAACATTCGCACGATGATCATGGGTATCCCTAACGTAGGTAAATCAACCATTATCAACTGCTTAGCTGGACGTACAATCGCGGTAACGGGTAACCAACCGGCAGTGACTCGTCGCCAACAACGCATTAACTTGCAAAACGGAGTGATCCTTTCAGATACTCCTGGAATCCTTTGGCCTAAAGTAGAAAACCCACACAGTGGTTTCCGCTTGGCAGCAACGGGGGCTGTTAAAGATACAGCAATGGAATACGATGAAGTTGCTTTTTATACGGTTGAATACTTAGCGAAACAGTACCCGAATCTACTTAAAGAACGCTACCAAATCGAAGAATTGCCAGAGTCTGACATCGAGTTGATGGAAGCGATTGGTCGTAAGCGTGGTGCACTTCGTGCAGGTGGTCATATCGACCTTCACAAATGTTCTGAAATTCTACTTCACGAACTGCGCAACGGTACTTTAGGTAAAGTCACTCTAGAGCTACCTGAAATGATCACTAAAGAGTTGGTCGAAGTTGAAGAAGCTGCTGCTCTAAAAGCCGAACAACAAATTAAGAAGAAAGAAGAACGTCGTAAGCGTTACTTGAAGAACAAACGTTAATCAACCTGCCTCTAACGTATTCACGCTCTATATTCGATAGAGCGTAAATGTCGTCTTTCAGGTCATCAATCTCAATTAGATACTGAAAAGTCTATAAAACTTGCCGTTTTCAATCACAAAACGCAAGATAATCACTAAACGAGAAAGCCCCAAACCTAGCAGATTTGGGGCTTTGTCTAATCCAGTCACGCTTCATTTTAAGATAAGAGTTGCCTACGCAAAAGTCGCTTAAGAATAAACGACACTAGCAGTTTTCTGTTCAAGATCTTGTGGCGACTCCCAAGAAATCACTTTTTCATTCACTTGACTACCACAGGGTGCATTCCAAACTTGTTCCAGCTCTTCTTTACCACCAATCGCTTCATAGAATGCAATGGCTTGGTGGTTTTCAGACATCACTTCTAGGTAAAGTCCTGAATCCGAGTAATATTGCTTCAACCACTTAGATAGTTCAGACAGTAAACGCTTACCTATGCCCCGGCCACGATAATTATCGTCTACATGTAATGCATCAATGAACGTGCCACGTTCAAAGTTATGATTACCAAACGCGCAGACAAAACCAACCAGTAAACCGCCCTCTTCAAGCAATAAAACATGTTGGTTAAAAGGAGGGTTGATCAAACGAGTCTGCCAAATAACAGATCTGTCCTCTAAAACGTCACTTTCTAAGTAATCGTCAGCGAGAATGCCACGGTAATATAGCTTCCAGCTATCCGCATGTAATTGGGCGATTCGTTCATAATCTTTATATTCAGCTACCTTAATTTCCATTTATTAGCCCTTAGTACTTCCATTTATGACTTGCTACTACATTTCACACTACCTTTATACAATATTTAAGCAAAACATACTAATACACGTTTACACTTTCAATCTTGACTTACACGTGTACGCTGATATTCTAGCGCACAGATGTAAGCCCAATGGAAATTTACTAATGAATAGTGCCGACACACCATCAACAAAAAAGCCACCATTAATCTGGCTTAATATTTTTGTATTCTCTTTTAGTATGCTGCTTGCTGTTGTCGCGGCTCCCGTTTATGGCTACTTTTTTGGCTATGGTATGGAGCACTGGATATGGCTGGCGATCTGTTTTACGTTCTGTAATCTTTCAATTACGACGGGTTACCACCGCTTATGGTCACATAAAGCCTTTGAAGCACATTCAAGCCTAAGATTTCTGTTTGCTTTGGGTGGCGCATTTGCATTACAGAACAGCGCTCTACACTGGTCTTCTGACCACCGTGTTCACCACAAGCATGTTGACAACAACGACAAAGACCCATATTCAGCAAAACGTGGCTTTTGGTATTCACACATCGGCTGGATGATTCGTAACTACAACACCTCAATGTATGAAGATTACGAAAACTGTCGTGACCTAAAGAAAGACAAGATCTTAATGTGGCAACACAAAAATTATATTTTGCTGGCGCTATTAATGAACTTCGGCGTACCTATCACTCTTGGCGTTGTTTACGGTGATGTGATTGGGATGTTATTGATTGTGGGTGCGGTTCGTTTGGTACTAAACCACCACACCACATTTTTTATTAACTCTCTCGCTCATATTTGGGGTAGCCAACCATTTACTGATAAAAATACAGCACGTGACAACGGTGTACTTGCTGTCCTTACTTTTGGCGAGGGCTATCATAACTTCCACCACATCTTTGAGAATGACTATCGTAATGGTATTTATTGGTGGCAATACGATCCAACAAAGTGGTTAATTAAGAGTGCTTCATTGATGGGCTTAGCAAGCAAGCTTAAGAAAACGCCTCAAGCACGTATTGAGAAAGCTGAAGCATCAATGTTACTGAAGCGGACGCAACAAAAAATCATGCACCGCGCTGACAAACAGCAGATCGCAGACAAGCTTCAAAAAGAGTTCGACGCACTGGTATCAAACATGAACGAATACTACGCAGTCAAAAAACAATTACTTGAAAGCAAACGCGAAGACGTGGTGAAAAAATACGAACACTCTGTACTTAAAGTTCGTTATCAGCAAATCAAAATGAATTTTGAGCAACAGAAGAAAAACTGGGCGATGACGGTAGAGCAGTATGCTTAATTTTTAAGTAGGGCAATCCGCTTAATGCGCCAGTAACAACGCTGTTTAACCCTTATTTAAAGTCCTCATATTACTATGAGGACTATTTTGTGAGCATTACCGAATGCTATCAGCCTTAAGCCCGTCAATGACGATTCTATAAATGCTAGTATCTGTAGAATCGCACTCTACATGAATACAGATATCTCAATGTTCACTGAATCTGTATTCATCTTCGCCTCTACCATCTTTATATTTAGGCTTTAAGACGCCAGAATGGCCTTAAGTCATCTATTAATGATCCCTGTTACTTCTCAACTTCAGAGCATAGATAACATAATGATTGTGATATGACTCGTAATACGCTTAACTAAAAGTAGATGCTGACACGATATTCAACTGGGTTCGAGCAAAGCTTCAAGAGCGATTGTTTTGTCCATGTGCACGTTTGCATTAATACATACTATTGCTTTACCAACGAACAATATAACAAGGTATTTTAGTATGAATAGACGTAAGTTCATGTTTGACAGCGACACCGATGCTCTATTCGATTTGCATAATAAAAGAAGAGTATTGAAGTTTATCGTGTTAGTTGCAATGCTCACTTTCTTACCATTGATCATCAAGAATTTTGTTATCGGTGAAGCTTTTCTCGCTTTAATTTTACTCTCTTTTTTAGCTACCTTGCTGATTGAAGTTTATGTCGCCTTATACTTTCATAAAAAAATAATTGGTCATTTGATCCCACTAACTCTTATTACATTTTCGATTATTTTAAGTGTGGATATATTTGGAACTCTTGTAACGTACTGGGTATTTCCAATCATCACAGCCATTGTATTTGTTATCCCTCAACGCTTAGCTATTGCCACCAATGGTATTATTATCCTAGGGACAAGCATGGTGGCTTTACAGCATCAACCCCTCTCGATTACCCTTCGCTTTTTTTTAGCGCTGCTTTGTTGCTCTTTCATCTCTCACTTTGCCATTGAGGCCATTCGTAAGTTACAACATGAACTTCGTAACCTGTCTACCAAAGACTCTTTAACTGGCGCATTTAACCGCTATCAACTGGAGACATTTTTACAAAACGCAGCCGATAAGAAGATGCCAAATCAACAGTCGCCAAGTAAATCTTCTATAGCAATAATTGATATTGATTATTTTAAGCAAGTCAATGATTTGTACGGTCATGATGTAGGGGATCAAATCATTAAAGAAGTAGTGGATACAGTTAAGGCCAACACACGAAAAAGTGATATTTTATTTAGGCTTGGTGGGGATGAATTTTTACTCTTGCTGATTGATACTTCAAAAAAAGAGGCAAATGATATCGTGAAGCATTTCTCTAACCTAGTTTCGGCAGGGCGAAAATCAGCACCTTGTCAAATTAACTTGAGTATTGGTATTGCTGAACTTATTTCTAATGAAGAAATTGATACTTGGATGAAGCGGGCTGACGAGGCTCTGTATGCTGCAAAACATAATGGTCGTAACCAAGTACACATATACGATACGGCTTGTTCATCAACACAGGCTAACTCACTAGGGACTAAAATTAATTAAATGTATTTATCGCAATGTTTTATGCTTTTGCCTCAAAGCTTCTCAAATTCTATCGACTTCGTCTATCACACCTACAAAGTGCTTTAAAGTGATCCGTTCTATATTCTTTAAACTAAAGAGAAACACCAATTAACATCTAAACAACACTAGTTATTCATGATTTATAACCAGAATTAACATCAAAAAAAATGTTTGTTTTAGATCATACCAACCTCAACTATACCTCGTGCCACAGCGCAGTTTTCTGTACATTCATGATCATATTCTGAAACACTTTCTTATATTTTTTAAACTTTGCGGAGATTTCTATGTTAGAGCTCTTGATCGGATTTGTGATTACCATCGCTGTTGGTTACTTTATTGTCAAAGGCTACAAGGCAGCAGGTGTATTACTGACTGCTGGCCTTGCCCTACTTCTTATTACTGGCCTTATTGGCCATACCGTTTTACCAGCTAAAGTCGCTTCAACAGGTAATGTGGTTACCGACTCACTAGAATTCGTTAAGTACATGCTCCAATATCGAGGTGGCGGCCTAGGCATGCAGATCATGCTTTTGTGTGGTTTTGCTTCTTACATGACACACATCGGTGCGAACAACGTGGTAGTGAAACAGTTCTCTAAACCGCTTGCTGTGATCAAATCTCCTTATGTGTTGCTAGTAGCGGCTTACATTGTGGCTTGTTTGATGTCACTTGCAGTCAGTTCGGCAACAGGTCTGGGGGTGTTGTTGATGGCGACCTTATTCCCAATGATGACAGCAATGGGTATTTCTCGCCCAGCAGCTGTCGCGGTTTGTGCATCACCTGCGGCAATCATCCTTTCACCAACATCTGGTGATGTTGTTATTGCCGCTGAAAAATCCGGAATGTCTTTAGATGTGTTTGCCGTTCAAACGGTACTACCAGTGTCCATCTGTGCAATCATCGTGATGGCTGCTGCAGCTTTCTTCTGGAACAAGTACCTAGATAAGAAAGAAAATACACCCATGGAAAAAGTAGACGTTTCTGAAATTGAAACAACAGCACCCGCTTTCTACGCTGCATTACCATTTCTACCTATCATCGGTGTTTTCCTATTCAACGGCCGCACTATTCCGGGGCTTTCACTTGATATCTACACCATCGTAGTTGGCTCTATCTTCGTAGGTGCGCTCATCGATTACGTTGTTAAGAAATTCGACGGAGAAAAAACACTGGAAGACCTAGATTCTTGCTATCAAGGTATGGCAGAAGCATTTAAAGGCGTGGTAATGCTTTTGGTTGCGGCAGGTGTGTTTGCTCAAGGCTTAATGTCTATAGGTGCGATTGATAACCTAATCGGCCTTGCTGAATCGGCAGGTGCTGGTGGTATTGCCTTAATGCTTATCCTAACGGGCCTAACGGTTGCTGCGGCTATTGCGACCGGCTCTGGTAACGCACCTTTCTATGCTTTCGTAGAACTGGCTCCATCACTGGCAGCTAAGATGGGCTTGAACCCAGCATTCCTTATTATCCCAATGCTCCAAGCGTCTAACTTAGGCCGTACCATCTCTCCAGTATCTGGTGTGGTTGTTGCTACATCTGGTATGGGTAAAATTAGTCCATTCGAAGTCGTTAAACGTACTTCTGTACCCGTAATTTGTGGTCTTATTACGGTTATCTTCGGTACGCTGGTATTGGTTCCAATGACGGCGTAAGCCTAACGTTCGTAAGAGCAACAGCTTAGTAATACGAACCACAGTACCGATATAAAATGCTTAAATAAAAAAGCACTGAACTTAATAAGGTCAGTGCTTTTTTGTGTCTCTTTTTATCTATTTAGCTTCGCGTTCTGATTTCAACAAAAGCGATCACATGTAAATTAGGCATCGAAACTAAGCAGTACGGCTTAAAATAGTTTAATTGCAAAGGAATAAGCCCTACTTCATTTCTCCGTAACGTTCTAGGTAAAGAACGGTTGCGGCGGTACGTGAAGGCACCTGTAGCTTTTTCAGTAGGCTCTTCATATGTACCTTAACCGTCGATTCAGAAATGAACAAGTGATCAGCGATCTGCTTATTACGATAACCTTTTGCGACTTCTTGAAGGATCTGCATTTCACGTTCAGTCAGCTGATCGAAGATATCTTTACGACTGACGGTATCACTCAAATAGCGAGCAACAACATCGCTGTAGGCCTTGTCGCCACTATGCGCTTGCTTAAGTAACTCAATCAATTCATCAGGTTCAGTATCTTTCAACAAGTAACCGTCAGCACCTGCTTTTACTATAGCTTCAATATCTGCAGGACTATCCGAGACAGTTAAAATAACAATGTTAGCGCTCGCCCCATCAGTACGAAGCGCTTTTAAAGTATCGAGCCCTGACATCCCCTTCATATTAAGATCCAACAGGATCAAATCAGGTTCTTCTTCATGAGCAAGAGCGATCGCTTCAGTACCATTGCTTGCTTCCGCAATCACTTCGAATTCATCTTCAAAGCTCAGTAATTGGCTTATACCTCTGCGCATCAATGGATGATCATCAACCAGTATTACTTTACAAATCGTCAACTTGAACTTCCTTCAAAATTTTATATTTTAATATGACTGTACAGCCTTCACCCTTTGCTGCTTCAACCGTTAAGTCGCCATTCAGTCTTGCCGCTCGCTCCTGCATGATGCTCATTCCATAGTGGTTCATTTTAGAACTACTGGGATTAAAGCCATCTCCATTATCCTTAATCACAACTAATACTTCACCATTTTCATTTATGCAGCATACATCTATCAAGTCTGCATTAGCGTGTTTTATGGCGTTTATTGTTGCCTCACGAATCAATTGAAGCAGGTGAACTTGACTATGAGCATCAAGTTCAATAGATGAAAGATTATTGGTTAAACTAATCTTCGCATCGGTACGCTCATTGAGTTGTTCGAGCATCGTACCCAAAGCATCTCCAAAGCTACCTTCTTTGATAGATAACCTAAATGTAGTGAGCAGCTCCCGAAGTTGAGTATAGGCATTAGCTAAACCAACCCCTATCTCAGAGGCTATCTGTTCTGACTGCTCTCTGTGTTTATGTTCAGGTAGTTTGCTAACAACACGCTTTAACAAAGTGACTTGAATCTTCAAATATGAAAGAGATTGGGCCAATGAATCGTGCAGTTCACGCGCTATCGTCGCACGCTCTTCCATAATGATAAGCTGCTCAGCTTTCTTTTGAGCACGATTATAATAGATCGCTCGCGATAGCAATTGAATAAAGCTTTCAATCAAAGTTTTTGTTGAGTGACCATGATGATATGCGCAATACAAATAACCCAAAATCAGTTCGTTATCATCCAACTTCATCTCAAATTTTTCATAGTTACAATTTGAGTCGTAACCTTCATCCAGAATCAGTGACCGACCTGAATTATCAACAATCTCTAACCTTAATGATTCGATTCCTTCAAGGCTAGCTAGGTGTTGTAAGATCGCTCTAAAGTTTTCTGGGGCAATACGTGTCACTGTGAGTTCTTGTGAGGAATAATAAAGCGCCTGCAATGATTGATTGGCATTTTGCAGTTCAACTGTTTTGGCATCAACGACATCTTCAAGATTTCGGTAAAGCACACCCAAATCTTTGGCCATTGAGTTGAACGTTTTGGTCAAAATACCGAGTTCATTGCTGTTCGTCACTTCCAACTGAACCTCAAAGTCACTGTTCTTTATTCGCTGACTTGCTCCAACTAACGCATGGAGAGGTTTAACAACCTGTTTACGTACAAAGTGAACAACAAAAAGAGATATGACGAGAATACCACCTAGCCCTACGCCACCAGCCCACGCTAATTTTATCAGCTTATTCTCTGAGAATTGTTGAAGCTTGAAAACAAAATGGTCTATTTCGTTCACGAAGTTTTCGACTAACACTAAATAGTGCTTACGATCTTCGCTATTCAAAACACGCTTCAATTCATGCCAACGCCCAATGATCAAGTAATAATCTTCTGTGATGTCCGTAGGAACATTCCAACTGACCAACTTGGTCATGGATGGCGAGTAAAGCGAGCGCTCAAACTCGTGAATATGAGAATCATAATCAACTGATTCTATTTGAATATCATGGGCTAAGCGGTAGCTCTGCATACGCATTGAACCAGCGACGTTAACCGCCTCCGCATCATTCAAACTTGAAGCCAAAGTAAAGATGGCAAAGCCAGTAGTCGCAACCGACAACAGCAGTATAAATAGCAATGATTTCGCTATTGTACTAGTGACAGATGAAACCGGTTTTATAAGCAAAAGAGCCTTCCTATTTATAAATAACTAGCTAGCGAAATGGTATTGTCACACATCAAATATCATAGCTCCATTCAATATGTGATCACTCGCTTCGTAATTTATTGATCTAAGACAATATATCCCCCCAATTAGCCCTTAGGGGGTATTTATACAATTGTTTCTAAAACTACACTACTTGTGAGGATTAATGACAAGATATTAATGAAACAATGACCTACAGTTACAACATATTAGCAACATCTATAGGTATTTAGTGGTAGATCTATCAAAACGACGTCTATTCTCTAGACGAAAGGTTGACTCAAGTCAGATTCGTTTGCCTTGGATTAATAACCTAGAAAGCTTTGCAGATGACTGCACTCGCTGTGGTAAATGTATCGAGAGCTGTGAAACTAAGATAATCATTGTGGGCGATGGTGGTTTTCCTACTGTCAACTTTTCTATCGATGAATGCACCTTCTGTTATCAGTGTGCAGACGTTTGTCCTGAACCAATTTTTAAACCCAAGGAAGAAACACCTTGGCAAGCAAAAGCAAGTATCTCTGATAAATGCTTAGCCCAACAAAATGTTGAATGTCGAAGCTGTGGTGACATGTGTGAACCCATGGCCATTCAATTTCAACTTAGAGCAGGCAGTGTTGCTCTACCAAAGATCAAGTTAGATGAGTGTAGCGGTTGTGGGGCCTGCGTAGCAGTTTGCCCAACCTCAGCTATTCTTGTGAGTAATGCATAAATAAAAATAACGAGAGCAATTTATGGCACTAAATGAAGTGCATATATCAAGTTTAGTCGTGCATGTGAGCCCTGAGCATCTAAATGAGATCAAAGCAGAGATCGAGCAATTCGATAACGCTGAAATCTACGGAGATAGCCCTGAAGGCAAAATCATCGTGGTCCTAGAAACCGAAAACCAAGGTTTTGTAACGGACACCATCGAAGCAATAAACAACATTAAGAACGTTTTAGGGACAGCTTTGGTTTATCACCAAATCGAAACTGGACTAGAAGAAACGGATTTAGAAACTGGAAGCAACAATTCTCAACTTGAGGGTGAAGTATGAAAATGACAAGACGTGCGTTTGTGAAAGCAAACGCAGCGGCATCAGCGGCAGCCGTTGCAGGTGTAACACTACCAGCAACCGCAACCAACCTGATTGCTAGCTCTGATCAAACAAAAATCACGTGGGATAAAGCGCCTTGTCGTTTTTGTGGTACGGGCTGTTCAGTACTAGTGGGTACTCAAAACGGCAAAGTGGTCGCAACTCAAGGCGACCCAGAAGCACCAGTAAACAAAGGCCTTAACTGTATCAAAGGCTACTTCCTTTCAAAAATCATGTACGGCAAAGACCGTCTAGAACAACCTCTTCTTCGTATGAAAGATGGCGAGTTCCATAAAGACGGTGACTTCGCACCAGTATCTTGGGACAAAGCGTTCGATGTGATGGCTGAGAAATGGAAAGCATCTCTTAAGAAGAACGGTCCAACAGGTGTTGGTATGTTCGGTTCAGGCCAATGGACGGTAATGGAAGGCTACGCAGCTGTTAAGATGATGAAAGCGGGTTTCCGTTCAAACAACATCGATCCAAACGCTCGTCACTGTATGGCTTCAGCGGTAGGCGCATTCATGCGTACTTTCGGTATCGATGAGCCAATGGGTTGTTACGATGACTTTGAACACGCAGACGCATTCGTACTGTGGGGTTCAAACATGGCAGAAATGCACCCAGTACTATGGACTCGTATTACCGACCGCCGTCTAAGCCACCCACACGTTAAAGTAAACGTACTGTCTACTTACTACCACCGTTCTTTCGAGCTTGCAGACACGGGTTACATCTTCGAACCTCAATCGGATCTAGCAATTGCTAACTTCATTGCTAACTACATCATTCAAAACGATGCGGTGAACTGGGACTTCGTGAACAAGCACACGAACTTCAAGCAAGCAACGACAGACATCGGTTACGGTCTGCGTGACGATGATCCACTACAGAAAGCCTCTGCGAACCCTAACTCAGGCAAAATGACTGATATTAGCTTCGAAGACTACAAAGCGTCTGTTGCTGAATACACAGTTGAAAAAGCCTCTGAAATGTCAGGTGTCTCTCAAGATGACCTTATCAAGCTGGCTAAGCAATACGCGGATCCAAACATCAAAGTGATGTCTCTATGGACAATGGGCATGAACCAACATACTCGTGGTGTGTGGATGAACAGCCTTGTGTACAACATCCACCTTTTAACCGGTAAGATTTCTACTCCAGGCAACAGTCCGTTCTCACTAACAGGCCAACCATCTGCGTGTGGTACTGCTCGTGAAGTTGGTACATTCTCTCACCGTCTACCAGCAGATATGGTGGTTGCGAACCCTAAACATCGTAAGATCGCAGAAGACATCTGGAAACTTCCAGAAGGGACTATCCCACCTAAACCAGGTGCTCACGCTGTTGTTCAAGACCGTATGCTTAAAGACGGTAAGATCAACGCGTACTGGGTAATGTGTAACAACAACATGCAAGCGGGTCCAAACATCAACACAGAACGTCTACCAGGTTACCGTAACCCAGACAACTTCATTGTATGTTCTGACCCGTACCCGACAGCAACGGCTCAAGCGGCTGACCTTATTCTTCCTACCGCAATGTGGATTGAGAAAGAAGGTGCTTACGGTAACGCAGAACGTCGTACACAAGCGTGGTACCAACAAGTGAAAACCGTAGGTGAAGCTAAGTCTGACCTATGGCAAATCATGGAATTCTCTAAACGCTTCACTGTTGAAGAAGTTTGGGGCGAAGAACTTCTTGCTAAAGCACCACAGCATCGCGGTAAAACGATGTACGACGTGCTTTACAAAAACGGCAACGTTGATGCATTCCCACTGTCTGAAGCTCAAGAGCTTAACGACGATGCACAAGCTCAAGGTTTCTACGTTCAAAAAGGTCTATTCGAAGAATACGCAGCCTTTGGTCGCGGCCACGGTCACGATTTAGCACCATACGATCGCTACCACCAAGTTCGTGGTCTACGTTGGCCTGTTGTTGACGGTAAAGAGACACTATGGCGCTTTAAAGAAGGTTCAGATCCATACGCTAAGAAAGGCTCTGATTGGGACTTCTACGGCAAGCCAGATGGTAAAGCACTGATCATCAATGCGCCATACGAAGCGCCACCTGAAGTACCAAACGATGAATACGATATGTGGCTATGTACAGGCCGTGTTCTTGAGCACTGGCACACAGGTACTATGACTCGTCGTGTACCAGAACTTTACAAAGCAGTACCGGATGCACTTTGTTACATCCACCCTGCTGATGCTAAAGCTCGTGGCCTTCGCCGTGGTGATGAAGTTCTTATCGAAAACAAACGTGGCGAAGTACGCGTTCGTGTTGAAACTCGTGGTCGTAACCGTCCACCACAAGGCTTGGTATTCGTACCATTCTTTGATGCAAGAATTCTGATCAACAAGTTGATCTTGGATGCAACGGATCCTCTGTCTAAACAGACGGATTACAAGAAGTGTCCAGTTAAGATCACTAAGGTCGCTTAAGGACAATATGTTCTTACCACTTAGCTCGTAGATCTGACGTATTTAATATTGCGACTGCTTTTTTCGTTACTTTTTGAAAGAAGTAGTCCACTCAAAGAATTAGCCTTTAGGCGGAGAAATTAACCATGAAAAAACTGATTACTGCCCTACTATCAGCTGGTCTTTTGCTAGCTGGTGCAGCGCAAGCTGAGCTAGATAACCCAGGTGGCATTGGTGGCGTAGAGTCTCTACGTGGTGCAAGTGAACTTGAAGCAACTCGCGCAGCAGATGATTTCAAAAAGTTCCCTCGTGACCAAGTACTTGAGAGTGACTACGTATACCAACCACCTCTAGTGCCTCATACTATTCGTAGCTATGAAGTTTCTCTTAACGCTAACAAGTGTCTTTCTTGCCACAGCTGGAAAAACGCAAAAGAAATGGGTGCGACTAAAGTGAGTGTAACTCACTACATGAACCGTGAAGATGCGGTACTTGCAGACGTATCACCTCGTCGTTACTTCTGTCTACAGTGTCACGTTCCTCAAGCTAATGCTAAGCCACTAGTTGAGAACGAGTTCAAACCTGTAGATTCACTGCGTTAATCGTAGCCGGACTGTAAGAGAGGCTATATATGATAAAATTACTTAAAGCGTTTTGGAAAAGACTCGCGACACCAAGTAAAGCAGCCGTTGGCGTTGTTTTGTTCTTGGGTTTCTCGGGTGGTCTTTTGTTCTGGGGTGCATTCAACACGGGTATGGAGGCAACCAACACGGAAGAGTTCTGTTCTGGCTGTCACGCACCTATCGTTGCTGAAATCCAAGAGACAATTCACTACTCAAACCGTTCTGGTGTTCGTGCTATCTGTTCAGACTGTCACGTACCTCATGAATGGACTGATAAAATTGTTCGTAAGGTTCAAGCATCTAAAGAGCTATACGCACACTTTATTGCGAAAACCATCAATACTGAAGAAAAGTTCAAAGCACGTCGTGCTCACCTAGCAGAACGCGAATGGGCTCGATTGAAGAAGAACGATTCACTTGAATGTCGTAACTGTCACCAGTTCGATTACATGGACTTCTCAGAGCAGAGCCCTCGTAGTGCGAAACAACACTCGACTGCGTTAGCTTCTGGTGAAAAAACGTGTGTAGACTGTCACAAAGGTATTGCACACAAACTACCAGACATGCACGGCGTTGAAGGCTGGCAATAAGGAGCGATTGAATGAGTACTTTAGAAAGCGTAATTTGGCATATCCTAGGTTACAGTGCGATGCCAGTTATCATTCTTGGCGGCTTCGCAGGTGTAGCAGCCGTATCTCTTTGGATTTTATCTATGGGTAAAGACAAAGAAATCGATTAACAATCGAGATTACATCAACTTATGACAATTGTTTTTTGAGATAAGTTAACACTAAAAAGCCACTGAAATCAGTGGCTTTTTTATTACCTGGTGTTTTGTTTTACTGTAAATTCAAAGACGATGCCTAAGCTTTGCTTTCCGGAGCTTCTGTCTCAGCAGGTTCTTTATCGACGATCGGCAGCACCTGTTTTACATAGTTGCCTGGCGCTTTACCAATCACAGGGTTTAGCTCTGAGCCTTGATTGAAAGGTTCGATTTTTTCGTCAGTTTCAAAACCTTGTAACCACTGATCCCAATGTGTCCACCAAGACCCCTCATTATGAGTCGCATTAGTTAGCCACTCGTCCGCCGAGTCATCTAGGTTGTCATTCAGCCAGAACCCGTACTTCTTCTTATCTGGATGGTTAACAATACCCGCAATATGACCAGACTCACCCAACACAAAGGTTTTATTGCCACCAGTATTCAATGCGCCGCGATAAGTCCCCTGCCACAAAGCAATATGGTCTTCTTTGGCTGAAATAAAGTAGCTTGGTATTTTGATCTTATTCAAATCAATCCAAACACCGCCCACTTTCACACCTTTGTCTTGAATCAGTTTGTTTTCAAGATAAAGCTCTCGCAGCAAGAAGTTATGACACTTGGCCGCCACGTTTGTGCTGTCACTGTTCCAGTACAGAAGATCAAACTCCATCGGGCTGCTGCCTTTGAGGTAGTTATCAATGTAGTAGTTCCAGTACAGACTGTTTTCACGAAGCAAACTGAACGTCACGCTCAGTGAACGACCATCCATATAACCTTTCGCGTCGTTCTGTTTCTCGATCGCGTTAATGATCGTTTCGTTGATGTACGCGCCCACCTCTCCCGGCTGAGAGAAATCCAACAAGGTGGTAAAGAAAGTCGCGGTTTTAATGCGCTTTTTCATGCGCTTCGCAGCGTAGTAAGCCACCGTCGAAGCCAACACCGTGCCGCCAATACAGTAACCTGCCGCGTTGATTTGCTCTTTACCCGTGATGTCTTCAATTGCAGCAACGGCTTTAACCACGCCTTCCGTGACATAGTCACCAAACTCAGTGTCTTTCTGCGCTTCACCTGGGTTACGCCAAGACATCATGAATACGCTATGCCCTTGCTCAAGTAACCAGCGCACCATCGAGTTCTTCTCACGAAGGTCAAGAATGTAGTACTTATTGATGAACGGCGGAACGATCAACAAAGGCGTAGCGTTAACCTGCGGTGTCTTTGGATGGTACTGAATCAGCTCAAACAGCTCGTTTTGAAAGACAACATCACCTTCGGTGTTCGCAACATCCACACCCAATCGGAAAGCGTTGTTGTTGGTCATGCGGATCTTGAGTATATCGGCGCTTGCTTCAACGTCTGCTTGTAACTGCTCTAACCCATCGAGAAGGTTTTCACCATTTCGCTCAAGTGTCAGTTTCATCAACTCTGGATTCGTTGCAATAAAGTTGCTTGGAGAAAGTGCATTGATTGCCTGACGAGAAAAGAATGCCACTCGCTCTTTGGTTTTTTCGTCAATACCTTCGATCGAGTTGATGGTGTCGATATAGCTTTTACTAAACAACAAATAGGATTGTTTGATAAAGCTGTAGAACGGGTCGTTTTTCCACGCTTCATCAATAAAGCGCTTGTCGCTGCGGTCTTCTGAGATAACACTCTCGGTGTTGCCCATCAGCGCGGCATTCTGCCAGATCTTAAGTTGCTGTTCCCACCATTGAGATTGTAACTGAAGCAGAACGGCGGGTTGGTTGGCGGCTTGCTCGAAGATTTTTGATGCATCATCAAAGTTCAATTCTTGCATCGCTTGGTTTAGGGGAGATTGCGCGGCTTCCTTGTTTTGTTCAAAGCTTTCCCACCATTGCTGGTTCGTTTGTTGAAGTTTAACAAGGTAGTCCGAAAAGAAGTGTTGAAACATAACATGGCTCCAATAATCGGAAAATCGCCACCGAACCTCACAGTAAACACTGCGCTAACTCGATGGCGATTAAATTTATGCAGGTGTAACTGTTTTCAAGTTTTCAGTTGTTAGTGTTTCAACATCTTCTTTGAACTCTTTTGCAGCAGCTTGCATTTTTGAGCTATCACTCATCATCTGTTGAGACAATTGAGTTAGCGCTGCTAGTTGCTGGCTGTTGAAAGCCGTTAGGCTAGCCACGTCTTTGATTTCAGTCACTGCTTTCATTTGCGCAAGACCCATGTTCGTGTATGTCTGCATTGCATTCATTTGCAGCTCTGTCATCGTTTGGACGTTCTTTGCAACCAACTTGTTGAACTTTAAGTACGGTTCAAATTGCTTTTCAGTTTGGTCAGTCATTGTTTTGAAAATATCCGTGTACATAAGTAACTCCTGATGAATACATAGTTTAATAAATTTGTGTCACTATCGTTTCAGCCAACGCTCATCGATTAACTCACGATGCTTTGAAAAGCTGATCCGATATTTAAGCTTGCTACAGATATATCAGGCTCTAACCGTCAATACCTTTTAGCAAAACAGCGGTTCCCATTCCTCCACCCACACAAAGTGAAGCAACGCCATAAGTCGTTTTCTGTTCAAGCATTTCATGGATGAGTGAAACAATAATTCGATTGCCTGACGCACCTAAAGGATGGCCAAGCGCGATTGCACCACCATTCACATTGACCTTTGGCTTGAACTCATCAAGCGGTAAGTCATGCTGCTCTGACAATTGGTACATTACGCCAAGAGCTTGTGCTGCAAACGCTTCATTCAATTCAAACAAATCTATTTCTTCGAGAGTGAGGTTCGCTTTATCAAGCGCTTTAGAAACCGCTTCTACTGGCCCTAAACCCATAATCTTTGGGTCCAAACCTGACTGTGCGTAGCTGGTCAGTTCCACTAAAGGTGTTAGACCATATTTCGCTACCGCCGACTCAGACGCTAAGATGATTGCACTCGCGCCATCATTGATACCCGAAGCGTTACCCGCCGTGACAGACCCTTCACGGTCAAAGGCTGGGCGAAGCTTTTGCAGACCTTCGAATGTCGCGTCTGACTTCGGATACTCATCGGTATCAAAAGTGACGGTTTGTCTGCGCTGCTTAACTTCTACAGGCACGATTTGGTCGTTAAACTTACCCGCTTCAATCGCAGCAACGGCTTTCTGTTGGCTTTCTAAAGCATAGTTATCTTGAGCTAGGCGCGAAATATTCAGCGTGTTCGCGATATTCTCAGCGGTCATGCCCATGTGGTAATGATTAAACGCATCGGTTAAGCCATCACCAACCAGTAAGTCTTTCATTGAGATGTCACCCATTTTGTGACCATTACGAACGCTCGCTGGTACCACAAAAGGAATTTGTGACATCACTTCAACGCCAGCAGCAATAACCACTTCAGCATCTTGTGCTTTGATGTGCGCCGCTGCGTCCATCACTGATTTCATGCCGCTTCCGCAAATCATGTTCACACCGTATGCTGGTGTTTCTTCAGGAAGCCCTGCATAGATGGAAGCCTGACGAGCAACCCCCATGCCTTGACCTGCCGAAATCACGTTGCCGACTATCACTTCGTCAATCGCATCTAACGGTAGGTCAACTGCGTCCAACGCACCTTTAATCGCCACACCAGCTAGTTCACCCGCGGATACGTTGTTTAAAGACCCGGTAAATGCACCAATTGGGGTACGTTTTGCCGCAACAATAAATACTTTTTCCATCATTCCAATCCCTTCAGTTTTGCCAATTAGTGCATGTACAAGCCGCCATTCACAGACAATGTTTCGCCTGTAATGTACGCGCCAGATTCACTCGCTAAAAAGCCCACTGCGTCCGCAATTTCAACAGGTGTAGCCAAACGTTTCATTGGGATTTGTTTCTTTATTGAATCAAGAATTTCAGGCTTCATTTGCTCAACCATAGGTGTTGCTGTGTAACCAGGGGCAATCACGTTCACTGTTACGCCACTGCGAGCGCCTTCTGCAGCCAAGGCCTTCGAAAAACCAATCATTCCGGCTTTAGCAGCCGAGTAGTTGGTTTGTCCAAACTGACCTTTAAGACCATTGACTGAAGAAATGTTGATGACTCGGCAGTTACCCTTTTCGCACATCGGTGCAAACAAAGGCTGTGTCACATTGAAAAGGCTGTTGAGGTTTGTCTCAATCACATCTTTCCAAGCTTCCGCATCCATCTTTTTAAAGACACTGTCACGCGTAATACCAGCATTGTTTACCAACACATCAACCGTGCCTTCTTCTTCCAACAACTTGCTTAAGCTCAATGCACATTCAGCAGTGTTAGTAACATCTAATTCAAACAATCTGACTTGATCTTCAGTAAATTGTTTTTCCTTAAACCAATCTACTGCACATTGATAATTCCCTGTAAAATAGGTCGCGATCACACGATATCCATCTGCGACTAGTTTCGAAGATATTGCCGACCCGATACCGCCTTTTGATCCTGTAATTAAAGCAAGCTTTTTCATTAATGGTTCCATCCCTTAAAAGCAATTAAATAACAATGATGTTAATAAAATAATGTCTTAGTTGATAATTAAAGTTTACGTTTTGCTTTAATTAAACCCTACATCTCAAAATCAAAAAGTATTATTACAAATATAAAATATTTTCATATTATAGCTAAAAATCTGACTTGCCTCTCAAAAAATATGAAATGTTACACATATGTAAATATAGGTAATTCTATGATTTTAAAGTTATTTAATTAATTTTAATTATATCATCAAGATAGTAAACCTTTGTTAATCCAAGATAAACTGACAGCTCAAAGCTTGTTTCAACCAGAATGCAATATAGAAAGTAAAAATAATCAATAACGGATATAAAATAAAAAGCCCACTCAATTAATGAGTGGGCTTTAAACTTTTAAATAGAAAGGTTAATTTCTATTAATACATCCGACATTAATAGTGGCGTGGATCCTACTTAGTAAATATTTCATTTGTATTTACATCTAAATAAATTTTATTTTCAAGAGATAGTCCGCCACAATAGATAAAATAGACATCTCGACCACTGTACTTCACCGACTTCACCCAGCCGCCTAATTCTTCGAAATCACTTGGGGTACATTCACCTTCAGAGAGCAGCTTAGCAATTGTGTTACGAAACTTCTCTTGATGGATCTTAAGATCGTCGGATTTAACCAAGTATGAGTCCAATATCTCTTTGTTTTCTTTTTCCGAGATAATCACTTCATCGTTAGATAAACCAGACATTGCGACCCATTCTGCCGTCTGAGGGCCACCTTCTTTTAGGACGATGTAATCTGAGATACGAGCCCATTTACCCTGCTTCTCTAATACTTCGACTTTTTCGCTCTTATAGAGGTAATCCGTTATCAAACCATCAACTTCCGGCTGTTCCACCACTTCAAGCTTTCTGTCCAAAACATAGAACTCTGTCTGTTCTGGCTCAGGTTTAAGCTCCATGAGCGGTTCTAAGTCAGATTCAGATTGCTGAGCAACTTCTTCAATTGATTCTTCGTTTTTCTCTGTTGGTGTTGAGTCTTTTTTCATAACAAAGAAGTAGTACGCCGCTCCTCCTCCGCCCAATACTAACAATACAAGTAAAGCGATCAGCGCTTTTTTCATCAAATCCACCAACTCTTCCGTTTTAGGTATGCTTTAAGTGTACATCAACTCATGTTGTCACTCATCTATACTCTCTAAAGAGAGTACGGTAAGTAGAGGAAAGTCATGCGTTTTTATGTGAAGGTTATGATTATGAGTGTAGCTTGGAGTGCGAATGTCTCGTTCGCAAACCATTGTAATCGTGAAAACTGGCAAACACTGTTGGATCGCCAGCTCGCATTCGAAAGTCGCTATAACCAATACACCAAAGAATTCAACCGAGTTCTTTCAACTTATGAATCCCAAACCCTTCTCTCTAAACATTTCACTGAAACACAGATCATTGAACTT
This sequence comes from Vibrio sp. 5S239, assembly GCF_041439575.1. NCBI lineage: Bacteria > Pseudomonadati > Pseudomonadota > Gammaproteobacteria > Vibrionales > Vibrionaceae > Vibrio > Vibrio sp. 5S239. Next base: position 31,046 of record NZ_JBGOOM010000023.1, read on the forward strand.
TGGGTAAAGTATGAACCAAGATTTAATGTACAGCTCAAGAATCATATGAATACCGCTTATGATATCTCTGAGGTTTTGTTAAAGCAGGCATACGTGGTGTCTACAGAACTCGAAGGGGCTCAGTTTCTCAGCGATTCATGGCAAGCTGTCGCTAAACACTGTGCAACGGCAAAGCTACCAAGCCAATCAGAAAGCGCGCAGGTGCACGTGGTAAGTTCGCAATCGCTTTCCCAAGATCTCCATACACTCAGCGAAAAGTTTCGTCAGCTGTCATCAAAGTATCGTCAAGAAGCCGCCATAATAGATAAAGCACGCCGTACAACAGCGCCTATAAAAGACGTCCAAAACTAAAACCCACACTCGACTTTCTCTGCTCTTTGACGGAATTAACTTGAATAGATAGCTACGTTCCATTAAGAATAATCAAATAGTTCGCTAATCAAAGCTTTATCAATAACTTGTAAAGTTAATGTGTCAAATACCAACAAGAAAGCTTAATTTCCAACCAATTCAGGTGGCTATATGAGATATTCATCACAAAATAGATTTACAAATGCCAGAAAATTGTTATCATGAATATTCATATAGCTTAATAACAAGACACATTTTGGCTAGGTAATATGCAAAAGACTATGGCTTTCAACTGCTTGAGTAACACGGAATGGACTGCAGAGGTAAGAGGTAAACTTTTATCTGTAGCTAAACACATGGAAGAGTTCGGTTCAGTCAGTGAGCTAGAGCTATGTAAGATATTTGGAGAAACAATTTGGAATGATGGTGTGGATTATCATTCACATGCTTTTTCATTCAGAATTAATGCACAAACTGGGGATTGTTCAATCTCTCACTTTAAGTATCACTAAGTTTTGCACCTATCATGTACGGAGTACCTTTCACGAGTTGCTCCGTTTTTATTGTTGCGTATCTGCAATTTAATAGACAATCATTAATTGCTCCCGCGATTCCTATCAGGAATAATTACCTTTTCTGCTCATTTCATCACATAACGTATCCCTTTACCTACAGCTTAGTCGGTATAAACCGGTAGCGGCGCGTTACCTTTCACTTGTCTTATCGCAAGGTGAGTGTGGATGTCTTTGACGTTAGAGAGCCTTTGGAGCTTTCTTGTAAATGCCTCGTAGGCCATCAAGTTTGGGTTAACCACTTCTAACAGATAATCATAAGCCCCAGATACAACGTGGCAACTGATGACCTCTTCCATCTCGACAATTGCACTTTCAAACTTATCGATAGACACTTCTTGGTGGTTGTTTAAGCTCACTTCAACAAACACACTCATTGCTATACCAACTTGCTCTCGAGACAAACTCACACGATAACCGTCAATAATCCCTTTTTCTTCGAGCCTTTTGATACGCCTTGCACACGGTGAAGGTGATAAACCCACTTCATCAGCGAGCTCCGCCGTGGTTAACCTGCCATCTATTTGTAACAACTCAAGAAGATGTCTATCAATTCTATCCATAGCGAATACTGCCCATTAGTTATATTCATTAATAATTTAAAGAATATTAGCAGAAACAATTAATGATAAGTAAAATTAGAACTAAATTTGCCAACTTATGGCACGTACTCTCCCCCATAATTAGTCATCATTCAATTTCCTTATTTATTATGACGCTTGGCTATCTATCTATTACTGTCACTTTGCTCATCTGGGCGAGCTTTTTTCTTTCTCTTAAAGGCGGCGCGAATTCAAATTTAACGCCTGCAGACATCGCACTCACACGCTTCCTTATTCCCGCCTTGGTACTATTACCCTTGGTGTGGAAAGCTCGTAATGCCATAACAGCAGTGCCTAATCGTTACTTGGTTGGTATGTTTGTCGGCAGTGGCCTGCCTTATCTGCTCGTCGCAGGTACAGCAATGCAGTTTGTTCCTGTTTCACACGGCAGTGCTTTGATACCCGGAACACTGCCTCTGTTTGTTACCGGGATTGCAATACTCTTTTTCAAACAGCCACTTAGCCGCCATCGCAGTGCAGGTTTAACCTTGGTGTTACTCGGTATTATATTGTTCTTAGGCAGTAGTTTAAGCAGCTTCAACTTTGAATATACAAAAGGCCACTTGTTACTTCTCTGCGGAAGCTTAATGTGGGCGACCTTTACCATCTCAGCGCGTGTCGCCAATCTTAATGCGTTGGTGAGCGCGGGGTTAATCGCTATCAGTTCAACTTTGCTATTGTTGTTTTTGATCCTAACAAGAACTGTCCCTAGCTATTTAGTAGATGCACCCATCACTCAATGGCCTTTCTCAGAGCTTGCCGTACATTCCGCAGTACAAGGGGTTGGAGCAGGTCTAATTGCCGCATTCACTTACCTTTATGCGGTTAACACTCTCGGGGCAGAGCGTTCTGCGGCGTTCGGGAGCGCGACACCAGCCGTTGCAACGTTATTAGCTATCCCTCTATTTAACGAAACCCCTGATCTTATGACTTGGTTCGCTCTAGGTTCTATTTGTATCGGCAGCTTAGTAGCAAGCAACATTTTCATGAGAAGCGACCAATCGATGCAATACCAACCGCCAAGCCATAGCAAAACTTGATTCGTTTAATTATCTATATAGATTAATTTGAAGTTTTGACCCGTATAAGCCTACCAACGTAGGCTTATCTAAAATCTGCTTTTTCTGAACTCGCTTCTCCATTAAACTGTCAGGCCTTTTTGCCCATCCAAGAGAACACCATGCAACGCGACTACACCTTAAATTGCTTAATCACCATGCCTCGCCATGAACTAGAAGAATTTAGTTTAAGAATGATTCATCGCCTGGTTCCTGAAGATGCAATGACGGAATTGTTCACTTTTGAGCAAGAAGAAGTGGCCAGCGAAGAACGTATGCAATCAGCGAAGTTTGACGCAATGCTACGAATGAGCGCGATTGCCCTTGGTGAAGTGAACCTAGCATTCTCTGAATCTGACAACTCACAACAAAACATTGAGCGTATGACTCGTTTGCTGCTTTGGCATTTCTATTCGATTTCGTTCAATCTTGAAGAAGCAATTTCGATTGAAGTGCACTGTGAGAAAGTCGAGAAGATCTTAGTTAATGCTCCGAAGGATGCATTTGGTTGGGTTAAAGAATTGACTGAACTACTTCACTTCTACGCGAAAGTGAATGAAGGCGACGAAACTAAATAAGCTAACAAAACGAAAGAAAGCGCATAAGTTCACATAGATACGAAGCCTAATATAAGTAGAAGCTTTGTTAAAATACGTTCTCTGCCGTTGTCCAACCAAGCTTATTAAAAACCTTAATATGACATACTTTGAAACTATAAACTTCGACAATATTAAAGGCCCAATCGGTATACGATTAGGCCTTTAATTGGGTGTGTTGTTGTTCGCTCAGCAAAGCCTGATTAGCCTTCAAGGTAAGCCAACAGCACAACCTAAATTTAGAACGCGTAGTTTGCGTCAACAAGTTCACTGACTTCAACTTTGTTTACTTCTGCACGTGCTTCAAGCCATTGTGCAACTTGTAACTGCTCTGCTTCTGTTACTGAACGGTAGCGTTCAACCGAACACAAGAAACCTTCAAATAATTCTAAACCACCGCCTCCAAAGCACAGGTTAAGGCTTTCGATAAAGTCGACAAACTCATCAATGAACACATCATATTGGTCAAAATCAGTCATCGATGTAGTGCAGCTTACTTCAAAACCTAGAATAGCGAATTCACCCAAATATAGCTTTTTGCGTAGGCGACGATTTTTATTTTCGATTTTATCTAATTTCATAACTGTCTCTCTTTACGTTTAATAAGGCACTTATACACAGTTCCTAATCAATCCCCAAGAGTTTTGTATTACACGAAGGCCTTCCGAGTAAAAATTGTTCTACATAAACAAAACCTTAATCAAAACTATAAAAATCTGTCACCTAACTGCTTCACGATTAGTCACACATTGATCAAAGCGATTTACTCGTTAGTAAGTAGCTAGATCATTCATGGACAACGAATAAATACAATCAATAGGAATCAGTACAGATGAGCAAGGAAACATTTGATAGCACTCGTTTCAACAAGAGCACAAATAAACCTTTCGAAGAAGTTTTAGACGCCAATCTATCGAGAAGGAACATATTGAAAGGCGGCTTAGGTATCAGTGCAATGACCGCATTTGGTGCGTTTGGACTTTCCGGGTGTAACTCTTCTAGCTCAAGCATTCCAGCAGGTAATGGTTCAGGTGTATCAAGTGCAATGTTGAACTTCGATTCCATTCCAGGATCACTAACCGATGCAGTCTCGGTTCCACAAGGTTACATAGCGCAAGTATTAGTACCATGGGGGACACCTCTAAATGCACAAGGTAGTGCATGGAAAGATGACGGCAGCAACACAAGTGAAGAACAGTTAAATGCTCTAGGTATGCACCACGATGGTATGCACTTCTTTCCTTTAAATGACAGAACTACAGACGGCTTATTGTGTATCAACCATGAATACATAGACTCGATGGCGCTGCACCCAAGTGGCCCAACCGTAGAAAGTGGTGTACGTACTGTTGTAGATGAGGTACGTAAAGAAATTAATGCCCATGGCGTATCAGTTGTTCGAATTCAACTCGAAGACAACATGTGGAAACTGGTTGATACTGATCCACTCAACCGTCGCTACACAGGTGCGACGACTATGGACTTGTCTGGCCCTGTCGCACATACCGCTCACACCGTGACTCGCTTCTCCCCTGATGGCAGCCAAGCACGCGGTACATTGAACAACTGTGGTAATGGTTTCACACCATGGGGCACTTACTTAACGTGTGAAGAAAACTGGCCAGGTTACTTCGTTAATGCAGGTGTTCGTACTGAAGAGCAAGATCGTATTGGCGTCGATGACACAAGTACACGTTACTTGTGGGACACTCTCGCTGGTAACACAGAAGAACGTTTAGATGAATTTACCCGCTTTAATGTAGAGCCGACAGGCGCAAGCGCAATGGACGATTACCGTAACGAAGCGAACGGCCACGGTTACATTGTTGAAATCGACCCATATACACAGAACTCTCGAGCGAAGAAGCGTACTGCACTAGGTCGTTTCCGTCACGAAGGTTGCACTTTTGGTAAACTAGAAAAAGGTCAACCCGTTGTCTTTTACTCAGGACACGATTCTCGTTTTGAGTACCTATACAAATTTGAATCGGCAGCAGGCTGGGATCCAGCAGATGCGAATCCATCAAACCGTTTAGCAACCGGTGATAAATACATGGATGAAGGCACGCTTTATGTGGCACGTTTCAATGAAGACAGCTCAGGTACTTGGTTACCATTGAATCTAAATAGCATTACGTTAGCTGGCGGGACTTTGGCAGACCATTTCAACTCTTTGGCTGAGATCATCATAAACACTGCGGGTGCTGCGGACCTCGTTGGTGCAACACCAATGGATCGCCCAGAGTGGTGTACCGTCGATCCATACACAGGCTCTGTATATCTAACACTAACCAACAACACCAAACGCACCAATGATACGAACGCAGCAAACCCACGTTTAAACAACAAATTTGGTCATGTGATTCGTTGGGATGAAGGTGAAGCAGCAACGGACTTCACTTGGGATATTTTCTTATTTGGTTCACCAGCCAATGGCGATACAGACATTAACCGTTCTGGATTAACGGACCTGAACCAATTTGCTAGCCCAGACGGCCTAGCGTTTGACGCTCGTGGCATTTTGTGGATTCAAACCGATAACGGTGCTGACGAAGTGACAGGCTACACCAATGATCAAATGCTGGCAGTCGTACCCTCTAAATTGACGGATGAAAATGGAAATCAAGCAGTAATTACAAAGGACAACCAAGCAGAGTTAAAACGCTTTTTTGTTGGTCCAAACGGTTGTGAAGTAACAGGTTTTACCATCAGTCCAGACTATAAGTCATTGTTTGTAAATATTCAGCATCCGGGAAACTGGCCATACAGCAATAATGCAGCAGAGGAGACTCCGTCAGGTATGTCGGTGCGTCCTCGTGCAGCAACGGTTGTGATTCGTCGTGAAGATGGCGGTGAAATAGCGGTTTAAGATCAGTTAAAAACTCTTGTCTAACAATATAAGCTAAAGAGTCAAGTTATAGGCAAGTAATAACAAAAAGAGCGATAAGGCCAAAGCCCTATCGCTCTTTTGATATTCTATTGATTAGCTTGTTCTGTTAACTCACAAGCTATCGTCACAAGGAAGAATGGCGAATGGCCTTTGTTCGTTATCGCTAACTAAAGCTAACTAACGAACAACCACACACCAACGCCCATCATCAGCGTACCAGCAATGCGGTTCATCAACTTTACGTTGTCTGCCTTGCCTAGCATATGCTTAAGGCTCTTCCCGCCTGTCGCGTACAAGGTCATGCAAACGAATTCAGACACCAGAATAATAGAAACTAAAATGAACAACTGCGGCGCTAAATCGATTTTGCTGTTAATGAAAGGAGGCAATAACGAAATCATAAACGCCCAACCTTTCGGGTTAGCAATCGCAGTAACAAAGCCTTGAACTACCAAGTCCCAATCATTGTTTACTTGAGTCTCTAGATTATCAGTACTGATCGCCAACTTACCTCTTGAACGCCACATTTGTACACCCAAGTAGAACAAGTAACCTGCGCCGATAAATTTAAACCCAGTAAACAGCCACGGGTAATTGAGCATGATTGACGCAATGCCCAATACAGCAGCAACTGACACAACAGCTACACCAGCCAGTTCGCCGATCATCATCCATAATGTGCGCTTGTATCCAACACTCATTCCTAGTGTCAACGCCAGAGTCATACACATACCGGGCGTGATTGACACAAAGAAAAACGTGGGAATAAAAGCCCAAAGTAGTGCGCTATCCATATTATTACCTTATCGACTTATTTTTATTTTATGGTTGTTGTTTCTTAAGCGGGCTTAAAGCGAAGCGATGTTGAAACGAAGCAGTAATGACAATAAACAATATTGCGAACAATACAAACAAAAAGAGCCACATAACAGTGACTCTTTTCAATTCACCGACCGTAATTACTTACGACGATTTTTAATTCGCTTCATCATAGTCAAACGACGTTCAGCGCTTGCTTGATCTTGCGGTTCTTCGTTCGCGTTGTTCTTACGACCTTGGCGGTTTTTGTAAGCCGACTTAGTGTTCAGCTTTTCAATGTAAGCATCACGCTTCTTCGGTTCGTAACCCGGTTGCTCAACACGGCGAATACGCTGTTGAATCAGTGTCTCAACTTGAACAACCGTCAGCTCTTCTTCGCGGTTAACGAAAGACACAGCGTGACCTTGCTTACCAGCACGACCTGTACGGCCAATACGGTGAACGTAATCTTCCGCTAGAAAAGGCATGTCGTAGTTAATCACGTGTGGTAAGTCTTCAATATCCAGACCACGAGCCGCAACGTCAGTTGCCACCATCACACGTGCTCTGCCTTCTTTAAAGTCATCCAACGCACGACGACGAGCGCTTTGCGCTTTATCACCGTGACACAGTACCGCTTTAATACCGTCAAGCTTAAGCTCTTTAACTACATCGTTCGCAGTTTCTTTGTAGTTCACGAACACAAGCACTTGGCGCCAGTTTTTGCGGCCAATCAGCTCAGAAAGTAGCTCTGTTTTACGCTCTTGGTCAACTGGGTACACTACGTGACCGACAGTCGCAGCTGTTGAGTTTTCGCGCTCAACACTAATACGTTTAGGTTTGCGTAGAATATCAACCGACAGTTGGTTCAACTGAGTAGAAGTCGTTGCAGAGAACATCATGATTTGCGGCGATGTTTCTACATCCAACATAATTTTACGAACGGCATTGATGAAGCCCATATCAAGGATACGGTCAGCTTCATCAAATACTAGGAATTCTAGGTTAGCAATAGACACGTTACCCGCTTCTAAGTGCTCTTCTAAACGGCCAGGTGTTGCAACCAAAATATCCACACCCAGTTCTAGCTGGCGAACTTGTGAAGACATCTTGTTACCACCGTAAACCGCTGAAACACTTAGTTCAGTGTATTTAACGTAGTCTTTGATGTTTTGAGCGATCTGTGCAGCAAGCTCACGAGTTGGAGCTAGAATAAGGCCGCGAGCCGTTCCTCGAGATGCTTTTTTACCGCTGTTCAGTAGGTGCTGAATAACAGGCAATGAGAATGCCGCTGTTTTACCCGTACCAGTTTGAGCAGTAGCAAAAATATCATGGCCTTTACGAGCCATTGGAATTGCTTTTTGTTGAATTGGAGTGAGTTTTTCATAACCACACTCAGTCAACGCTTTGACTAATTCAGGAGCAAAACCTTGAGAAGAAAATGACATTGTTACGGGTTCCTTAAGCAGACAGCCTATATTCTTATTTCAGCCGAGCACTATAAAGTAATTAGAGTGATTTATCTCACATTTATCGTGACATAACGCAAACTTTCTCATTTAATCCAGTGTTCACCTCACCATCCGCGAAGCAAACACCAGAATAATCGTTTCAAACAGGATAATTGTTCTATTTGATGCCACACAGCTTGAGTAAAATCTGTTCCAGATCGCCCCAAGGCATAAGCTGCGAGTCAATCACTTCCAGTCGAGATTCAAAACCATCGAGCGTGATTTCATTGACTGACACAACTTGATTCGCCACATTGAATGCGTAGCAACCTTGGTCAGTATTCACCACGGCTTTTACACGCTCAGCCGTTAGATCCGACAACATTGAGAAGAGCGCATCGAAATCAAACTTATACTCGGCACCAAACAGCCAACCGCAACTAAAGTAGCCTTGACCTTTATTCTCTTTACGGATGAACGCTTCACCGGGAGGAAGTTGGAATTGAGGCTCTTGTTCAGCGTGATCGTGATGATGCGCTTCAATATGGGATGAAGCACTGCCATACACTCTTTCAATGTCCAACACTTCCAATGGCACTTCACCATCGTGAATCAGCTTATGAAATACTTTGGCTGGCGTTTGATCCGTTACCCAATCGTTAAATACATCGATGTCTTCAGAATGAACAAGATCGACTTTAGTACCAAGAATTACATCGGCACTGTCTAGCTGGTCATTAAAGTTCTGATTAGAGGTGTATTTTTCGTTGGATAAGTTACGCGGATCAACCAAACCTAGCGTAGCTTTAAGATCAACGTATGGCGTGTACTGCTCTGAAGTCAGCGTCGCTATCACTTGCTTTGGATGACCAAGCCCAGTTGGTTCAATCAGCAAACGGTCTGGTTTTTGACGTAACAATGCATTAATGCCAACCGACATAGGTACGCCCGCAGTACAGCACATACAACCACCGGGGACTTCTTTGATAAGCGCTCCCTGATCCGTCATTAGCGCCCCATCAATACCAACTTCACCGAACTCATTAACCAGAACAGCCCAGTTTTCATTTTCAGGTTTATTTTTTAGCAGGTTCAAGATGGCTGTCGTTTTACCAACACCCAAGAAACCCGTAATGATGTTTGTAGGAACTTTTTTGCTCATATCAGTTCTCCTTTTTAAGGGAGTATATACTCAATCACTAAAAAGTTGACCCCAATCGATTGTTTATACCAATCACAGTAAGTAAGTGATCAGAAATAGCGCAGGAAAAAGGCTTGAGAACAAGGCGTAATTTTTTGATAAGTAGTTATTCTACAATAAAAAATTATAACGCAGTTATCGAGCGTTTTAACCAGCTAGGATGACCAATTATTTACTACGATTGGTATTACACTGAGAATAGTTAATGGGGAGATGTCTTTAATATGATCAAAAAGATAATTTGTAGGGATATAAAGCGGGAAAGTTGAGGCACCAAACGAACTAAAGGCGTACTTTATCAGTACGCCTCACCCTCGTTACTCAATCGTGAGTTCGCGAATCAGGAAGTCTTAAACATCGACCTGAACATTTAACGAGGAACTAAACGTTGTCTTTGAGTCCGTCCAAATTGTGTGTAAAACCTCATTTCTCCTTGCGGTTCGTTATGTTGCTTTACGATTTAACTATGGTTCATTTTTGAGGAGATTCAAGCTACCACCAGATAATTGCGCAAAATTGTGACGGTGATTCCACTATTGCTCATATGTTTCATTTATGAAACGAACATATACCATAAATGAAATTCAACTTTTCATCTTTGTTGCTATAGGATATTCGGAGGAAGCGTATAATTTGTGCATACTCACCTTATCAACTCAGGAACCTTACCTCTATGACCAGAAGAGAGAAAATAAAGCAGTCCTTATTAGCTAAAATGCCAAGGGATGCTATTAGCCAATTTCTCTCTAGGGATAAGACACCAGCTTCGGTTCTCTTTCTTTCTTGTATCGTTGGTGTGCTTGCCGGCGTTGTTGGTACTTACTTCGAAGTTGCCGTTCATTTCATATCAGAGACTCGAACTGATTGGCTGAAAGATGAAATTGTTCACCACTTACCACTTTGGCTTGCAGCATTCCTTATCAGTGCTGCATTTGCCTTTATCGGTTATTTCCTCGTGCACCGCTTTGCTCCCGAAGCTGCAGGTTCAGGTATCCCTGAGATCGAAGGCGCAATGGATGGCATGCGGCCTGTTCGCTGGTGGCGAGTGCTGCCAGTAAAATTCTTTGGTGGTATGGGCGCATTAGGTTCGGGGATGGTGTTAGGTCGTGAAGGACCTACCGTTCAAATGGGCGGTAGCATCGGTCGAATGATCACAGACATTTTTAGAGTCAAAGATGACGATACTCGACATTCATTGCTCGCTTCAGGTGCCGCAGGCGGTTTAGCCGCCGCATTCAATGCTCCATTGGCCGGAATTATGTTTGTCGTCGAAGAAATGAGACCACAATTTCGCTATTCACTCATTTCAATCAAAGCGGTCATTATCTCTGCAATCTCTGCCAATATTGTTTTTCGTTCAATCAATGGTCAGTCCGCTGTTATCACAATGCCTCAGTATCAACCGCCAGAATTAGATGCGCTTTGGTTATTCTTGTTATTAGGGGTACTGTTCGGTTTGTTTGGTGTCACTTTCAATAGACTGATTACGCTTTCCCAAGACCTGTTTGTAAAGATTCATAAGAACGACCGTAAACGCTACCTAATCACCGGGACCCTGCTTGGTGGTTGCTTTGGTTTATTACTGCTATATATACCTGAATTAACTGGCGGTGGTATTGGCATCATTCCGAACATTACTAATGGTAATTATAGTACCAACGTACTACTACTCATTTTCTTAGGGCGTGTTCTCACCACACTACTTTGTTTCGGATCTGGTGCGCCAGGTGGTATTTTTGCACCTATGCTAGCGCTAGGGACTCTCTTTGGTTACGCGTTTGGACTTATCGCTTTGGCATTCTTTCCTGAGTTGAATATTGAACCAGGTATGTTTGCGATTGCCGGCATGGGCGCATTATTCGCGGCAACCGTGCGTGCGCCAATTACAGGTATATTATTGGTGATCGAAATGACCAATAACTACTACCTCATTCTCCCTCTGATCATCACCTGTTTAGGGGCGGTTATCATTGCTCAGATGCTAGGTGGTCAGCCAATTTATACTCAGTTATTGAATCGCACGTTGAAAAACGAAAAGCTACGACAACAAGACCTTCCTCCACAAGAAGAAACTCTATCGCGATAAGAACGACAAATCGAATGAGACGACCAATCCTAAAGCACAGATTAGTCGTGCTTAATGTCCCGATTTCGCATCAAAGTAAAAAAAGCAAACGTTATACTTGCTATTATCCTCTCAAACTTCTCTGAGTGCCCAATGACATCCTGTGACGGCACAATTGAATGTTGTCGTTAGATTATACGTTCTAAAATCAATTGAGCTGGAGCAAATCGTTGAACTGGAAAAGGTTAACCCAAGTAAAAAATGTGCCGCCATCTCAGGCGTCTTTAGCACTTGGAATAATTGGACTAGGACAAGCTTGGGCTTTATATGTTCCAGGTATTGGTGAAATCATTCGCCCCTACCTTGCTTCATTTGGCGGTTTGTTACTACTGCCCGTTCTACTCCGTTATCTAACAAGCTTTAATACCTTTTTAAATGATATCCGCCACCCGTTAAGTGGAAGCTTAATGGCACCGATGAGCATGGCGCTTCTAATTCTGTGTGACTATTTAGCTGAAATATCGCCAGTTATTGCCTATCCAATTTGGTTCTGTGCACTATTACTGCATTTTACCATGATGGTGTTGTTCTTTAGCTTTCAGATCATCAATTTCAAAATGTCGAATATTGTCCCGAGTTGGTTTCTTTATCCTGTAGGTTTAATTAGCAGTTCACTGGCGGGAACACAATTTGGCCATACGGTGTTTTCTGAAACACTCGCAACGACATGTATTACTATCTATTTCTTCATGCTTCCCGTAGTACTGTATCGCTTGGTTTTCGAAGGAAATCTTCCTCGCAGAGCAAGGCCAACACTCGCCATTATGGCAGCACCTGTGAACTTATCTTTAGCCGCTTATTTAGTCAATTTCGATAGTCCAGACCCGATACTAACAGGCGCTTTGGCTGGTATCGCCATCACCATGACACTGCTGATTTACTTGTGCTACATTCGCTTAATGCGCTTGAAATTCCAACCTTCAATTGCTGCGGTGACCTTTCCATCGGTAATAAGTGCTATTGCTATGCATCGCTTAACCACATTTTTCGGCACTGAATATCCACAATGGTATTGGCTACACAAGTTTGGCTTCTTTGAACTTACCATAGCTACAATATTGGTTATTTGGGTGGCTGGCGGTTACATAAAAATGTATTGGCCAGAGTGTTTTGATTCTGATTATACGTCTCAAAAGATCAAACGTTCTTAAATCGTTCGCCAGAAGCGCCTATTTGATAAAACGTCCCCCCATTTCCGGTTCAGGCAGAATGAACCAAACGAAAAAAAGCCTCACACTGTGAGGCTTTTTAATGGGCAAAGTTTTTAATAGAACAGACCTTACGATTAGAAGTTAGCGTGAGGGCCAAATACTTCGTAGTGTACGCGTGAGCGGTCAACGTTAAGTGCGTCTAGTTGTTCCACAATGTTCTTCATGAAGCCAACCGGACCACAGATGTAAAAATCACTCTCATCAAACCCTTTAGTATCCGAGATAGACGCTAGATCCATTTGACCGTGATGTGTGTTGTCACATGCAGATTCATCTTTGTTCATGTACCACGTTTTCGCTTCCCAACCTTTGTCGGTAATAATATCTTTAACACGAGTCGTGAAAGAGTGTTGGCCTACGTTCTCACAAGCGTGAAGGTACAGTACTGGCTCGTTTTTATCTTCCGTGTTTAGGAACTCAAGCATAGACTGCATCGGCGTGACACCAACACCTGCAGAGATAAGCGTTACTGGCTTGCTGCGCTCTTGATACATGAAGTCACCTGCTGGTGCGTATAGGCTAATCTCATCACCAACAGCAACCGTATCGTGTAGGTGGTTAGATACAACGCCCTGTGTCTCTTGATCTTGTCCTTCACGTTTAACAGAAATACGGTATTGCTTGCCGTTTGGCTTATCAGAGAGTGAGTATTGACGAATCTCGCTGTATTGAGAGCCTTCCGGTTTCACTTCGATACCGATGTATTGACCTGGTGTGTAATCCAGAACTTCACCGCCGTCTTTTGGCTGAAGGATAAAGCTAGTTACTAGCGCTGACTCTTCAATTTTGTCTGCAATCACAAACGCACGTGCTGCTTCCCAACCACCTACCGCTTGCTTACGCTGTAGGTAAAGTTCAGCTTCACGATCGATGAATACTTGCGCTAAGAATAGGTAAGCGGCTGTCCATGCTTCTTCCACTTCTGGCGTAAACGCGTCAGCAGCTAATTCACGTAGTGTTTCAATCAGGTGTAAACCAACAATTTGGTAGTGCTCTGGTTGAATGTTAAAACTGGTATGCTTTTGTGCAATACGTTCAACCGCTGTGGTTAACGCTGCAAGGTTTTCAATATTTTTTGCATAAGCCGCGATAGCTTCAAACAGTGCCACACCTTGGCGACCTGTTCTTTGATGAGTCATATTGAAGATATCTTTCAATTCCGGGTTATGCGTGAACATACGTTGATAGAAGTGTTGAGTTAAAGCAGGGCCTGCGCTCTCAAGTAGAGGAATCGTAGATTTGATGATTTCGATATGTGCATTGTTAAGCATGAATTTACTCCGAACACTGAGCCTTATGACCTATATGTCATTTTGACTACTAAAAATTAAGAATGACTTATCGATTTTCTGAAACCTTAGTTATTTTTAGAAACTGAGTTATTTTGACTCGTTTTCATTTCAAAAAATCGCGAAACCTGATTAATGCCACCTGATTGATTGAGATCAATAATAGTCTGTTTAATCAGCGCTATAATTGGGCTTCGATGCCTCTTTTGCACAATCAGTGCCAATTTTATCAATCCCCGTCATTACTGGTTTTCTTTTCAAAATCCATCTTATAAAAACGTCAAAAAGACCTTTTTTTTAAGTCAATAAGACTCTACTATGTAGATAAACACACAGTTAGAGTTTTTTATGCAAGATATCTCCGCATCTACCCTCATGGAAATGACCATTGGCCTCGCAAGTGGTGTGAATGATCAAGATCGTTTCAATCGCCTCATCGATGCCATTCGCAAAACCATAACGTGTGATTGTGTCGCGCTTTTAAGCCTTCAAGGCGACACGCTAGTACCCATCGCAATGCAAGGGCTCAGCCGAGATACATTCGGTCGTCGCTTTATCATTTCAGAGCACCCGCGGTTTGAAGAGATCTGCGCGTCTCGCTCTCCTGTTCGTTTCGATGCTGACAGCTCCCTACCCGATCCTTTCGATGGTTTGCTTATTGACCATGATGGCGATTTACCAATGCATGCTTGTATGGGCTTGCCTTTGCTATTTGGCGACAAGCTATTGGGCATTTTGACCCTAGATAGCTTGAAACCTGATGTCTTTGCGAATATTCCAGCGCGCAACCTTGAGGTGCTGGCAGCTATTGCAGCCTCAACGATGCAGATGGCGCTGACTTTCTCGCAACTTGAACATCAAGCAAAACAGTCAAAGCAGTTATTAGAAGAGTTAAATGTAGAGGCGTGGGAACGAGATGGCGGAGAACTGATCGGTAAAAGCGATACTATGATGGCGCTTAAGAATGACATTGCGATTGTTGCGCCTTCAGAGTTCAATATCCTAATTCACGGTGACACGGGGGTTGGTAAAGAGCTCGTGGCTCGTACTTTGCACCATCAATCTCAACGTAAGCGTAACCCACTCGTCTACGTAAACTGTGCTGCTATTCCTGAAAACTTAGTAGAAAGTGAACTGTTTGGTCACGTTCGTGGCGCGTTCACTGGCGCAGATAAAAACCGCTTAGGTAAGTTTGCTTTGGCCGATGGTGGCACACTGTTCCTTGATGAGATTGGTGAATTGCCTTTAGCTGCGCAAAGTAAGCTACTGCGTGCGCTGCAAAATAACGAAATTCAACCTGTTGGCCAAGATAACATTCAAACCATTGATGTTCGTGTATTAGCCGCGACCAACCGAGACTTAAAACAAGAAGTCGAAGATGGTCGATTTAGAGCCGATTTATATCACCGGTTGAGTGTTTACCCTATTGCTGTGCCCGCACTAAAAGATCGTGGTGACGATATCAGCTTGCTTGCGGGTTTCTTCCTAGAACAAGCACGCCGTAAACTTGGCATCAACCAAGTGAAATTCCGCTCTGATGTTCTAGTATTTCTCAATCGTTATGGTTGGCCAGGTAACGTGCGTGAACTTGAGCACGTGATCAGCCGCTCAGCATTGAAAGCGTTAGCGCGTAGCACCAATAAAAACCTGGTGACAATTACCAAAGAAGATTGTGGCCCACTCGACCAAGATCAACCGATCGCAACCACACAAGCGAAGACGACACCGCTATCGACACCAACGATCGATCTCTCGGAAGGGTTGCGAGGAGCAACAGATGACTTTCAACGCAGCATCATTACTGAGGTGTTAGAAAACGCCAACTTTAACTGGGCGCAGGCAGGGCGAGTGCTGAAAACAGACCGAGCAAACTTAACTCGACTCTCTAAACGTTTAGGGCTAAATGTGGCTAAGTCTCACACGATCGAACGGACAAAATAGATATTAGCGGTTTGTTGCGAGCATCTGGCAATACTTGTGTATATAATGCTGCAAATTGTAACGCTAATTTTAAATATGTAGAGAGAGTTATGAAGTTTATCCGTTGGTTTTTAGGTCGTGTCATCTTGCTATTGAATTTTATCTTCAGCCCACGTGGTGTGAAACGTTCTCAGGAAGAGCAAAGCAAAGTGAATGAACAAGCAAAAACGCACACGTTATACCAATTCGAAGCATGCCCGTTTTGTGTAAAAGTGCGCCGTGCCATGAAACGTCAATCGGTTCAATTCGAACTTCGTGATGCAAAAAACAATGAACAACATCGTGCAGAGCTTGAAGCTGGTGGCGGTCGTGTGAAAGTGCCTTGTCTACGTATCGAAAAAGATGGCAAAACTGAGTGGATGTACGAATCTTCAGATATCGTGACTTACTTAGAAAAGCAGTTTGCATAAGCAATTAAGCGACAAAAGCCAGATACAAAAAATCCCTCGAATGTGAGGGATTTTTTATGTCTATTATTTGGTGCTAGTCGTTTAAATTAGGAGCAAAAGCTCAAATGACTATTTCGCCACAATCAGCATCAGCTCTACACGGCGGTTACACGCCTTACCTTGTGATGAAGCGTTGGTACAAGCCGGGACATACTCACCAAAGCCACGAGTATAAATAGAACGACTAGAAACGTAGTTACTCTCTAATCGAGCTTTCACTTCTTTTGCACGCTTCTCTGAAAGAGGATCATTGATTTGATCAGTACCTGTGTTGTCGGTATGACCTTCAATCACAACATCGATATCTTGGCGTTGAGATAAGTAACTCCCCAACGTATCTAACCATTGGTTATACGCAGGTTCGGGGTATGCAGAACCTGTTTTAAAGTTCACATGTTGTTCAAGCTTTACCATCACATGGTTGCCAGGTAAAACTTCGAAATCGATTCGATTTTGTCTTAAAAAGACTTCCAACGGATCATTGGTCGACACGCCACGTCCGTAGTTGGTAGTGATGGTTCTTTGTTGATGAGTGCTGCTCTGAATCGAGTATCCACGATTACTTGCTACATGAGTCGCTTGAACCTCACCCCATTCAGGATGGATAAGATCGTAATCCGTTTGCGGTGCAGTCTCTAGCATTCCACCACCTAACATACTTGTTGGTAACGTCGTTTCACAACCAGCCAAAGCTATGCTTAACATTATCGCTAAATATCTCATTACTTCACCAACCACTTATGCAGATAACCATTCACTAATGTCTATATCGGCACCGAGGGAAAAACTTTAGACAAAAAAAACGCACATCAAAAAAGTGCTTTTAATCACAGTTAACCATCAACCGGCCTGCCATCACTCGCTTGTTTGAATTGTTTGCATTTATTTACCTTATAATTGTTTTCCAATTCGTACTAAATAGTTAGAATCTCACGACTTCTTAACACTAGAGTAAACATTATGTTTAAACCATTTGCTAAATTCATTACAGCACTCGCAGCCGTACTTATTATCGCGGGTTGTAGTGAAACAGACGAGCCACAGAAAGGTGTTCAATACGAAGCGCTTCCTACTGCTCTTACAGAATTGAATCTATCTCCGGTCACCGAGATTTTCTCTCTTAACTGTGGTCATTGTCGTAAAATGGAAAGTGCTATTCCTGAGATTGAGTCCCTGACAGACCAAAAAATTGGAAAAGTGCATGTCACATTTAATGAAAGTGCTCAAATTAGCGCCATGATCTTTTACACCGCAGTAATGCAGCTTGATGCGACACCTGATCACTCCTTCATGGACGACCTATTCGGTGCGGTTCAAATGGGTGCCGATGCAACACCGGAGCAGCGCCAACAAGCTCTAGAAACAGCTTTTACTTCTCGCGGTTTGGTTAGCCCATACCAGTTAAACAAAGAACAGCAAGTTGCGCTTTTTGACTACGTTAAGAAAGCCGAAGAGATCTCTGCAAAAGGTCAGATCAACTCAGTACCGACATTTATCATCAACGGTAAATACCAAGTACTCACGGCCGGCCACCAAGACGTTGCCAGCATCGCGAAAACGATCAACTACCTTTTGACTCAACCATAATCACGGCTTTAGCCAACTGATTAACACATTCTGCATTAATTACGAAATTCAGCACTCAATATAAATAGGTTTTACTATGTCTAAATTTATCATCCCGGTCATCGTCTTTGTTTTGGCCGGTTTCATGATTTACCGTACCTGGATGAATCATAAATCTGGCGAGGAGAACTTCGAACAAGGCCAACAATTCCTACTGGAAAACGGCACTAAAGAAGACGTGATTACGACTGAAAGCGGCCTTCAATACCTTGTGCTTGAGGAAGGTACAGGGACTGAACACCCAACTAAGAACAGTAAAGTAACGGTTCACTACCACGGCACTTTGATTGACGGCACTGTTTTCGATAGCTCGGTTGAGCGCGGCGAGCCGATTTCATTTGCTCTTAAGCAAGTCATTAAAGGCTGGCAAGAAGGATTGACTTACATGGTTGAAGGCCAAAAAGTTCGTCTATTTATCCCAAGTCCATTAGCTTACGGTAAAGGCGGTTCAGGCCCTATCCCACCGTCATCAACTTTGATTTTTGATGTTGAATTAATCTCCATCAAATAACAGAATTCGTTGACTTAAGCCCCAATATACAAACCATGTTGGGGCTTTTTATCTACTAGAAAGCACGACAACTTCAGGATATTTAAAGACTAACTCTTCTAGTTGGATAACGGATTAAATGATCTAGACATACAAACTAGACGACTGGTCTAATTTAAATTATAGTACTGTTCATGAAAGAAAAAACGAATGACACTCGCTTACATATTTTGAATGTTGGTTATCAACTAATGGTAAACAACGGCTTTAATAACGTAGGCCTATCGCAATTGCTTAAAGAAGCGGACGTGCCTAAAGGTTCGTTTTACCACTACTTTAAATCTAAAGAACAATTTGGTGAGGCGTTAATTCAACACTATTTTGAAGACTACATCACCAAGATTGAATCAATCTTAGTACACAGTGAAGATAGTCATTTTCAGCGAATCATGAGTTACTTTTCACTATGGACTAAGACCGAAAACGGTACATGTAATGCTCACAAGTGCTTAGTGGTTAAACTAAGCGCAGAAGTCTCTGATCTTTCTGATCCTATGCGCCAAGCGCTACTAAAAGGTGCTGAAAAAGTAACAAATACAATCAAGCAATGCATTATTGGTGGTATTGCAGCTGGCTCTATAAAGCTTGAAAACAGCCAAGAAGCGGCTCAAAACTTATATTCTATGTGGTTAGGTGCTAGCTTGTTAAGTAAATTAAGCCAAAGCTCCCATAGCTTACAGTCAGCTTTGAGCCTTACCGAACGAATTTTAAAAGGTGAAAGCTAGTAACGCGCAGCGCGTTTTATTCGCTTTAACTTAAAAGAAATCACCCGCCCTCTTATCAATTTGATGATGGCGGGATTTTTAGATGACAACCATAGACGACTGGTCTAATTCTAAATAAGCATAATATAAATTAAGGACATCCAATGACTCAACAAGACAATCGCCGCATCGTATTGGCTTCTCGCCCAGTTGGCGCACCGACTCAAAACGACTTCCGTTTAGAGACAGTAGCCGTACCAACAATTAAAGATGGCGAAATGTTACTTCGCTCAGTGTACCTTTCTCTAGACCCATACATGCGTGGTCGAATGAGCGACGCTAAATCGTACGCTGACCCAGTTGCAATTGACGAAGTGATGGTCGGCGCAACCGTATGTCAGGTTGAAGAATCAAACAACAGCGATTTTGAAGTCGGCGAATGGGTATTGGCTTATACAGGTTGGCAAGATCTTGGTGTTTCTAACGGTGAAGGCCTAATCAAACTAGGTAAAGAACCAACGCACCCTTCTTACGCACTTGGCATCATGGGCATGCCTGGTTTTACGGCTTACATGGGTTTATTAGATATTGGCCAACCGAAAAAAGGCGATACTCTGGTCGTAGCTGCAGCAACAGGCCCAGTAGGTGCAACCGTTGGACAAATCGGTAAACTAAAAGGCTGTCGTGTTATCGGTGTTGCTGGCGGTCAAGAGAAGTGCCAGTACGCTAAAGAGGTACTTGGCTTTGATGAATGTATCGATCACAAAACCGACGACTTCGCAGAGCAGTTGGCTAAAGCATGTGACAACGGCATCGACGTCTATTTTGAAAACGTTGGCGGCAAGGTTTTCGACGCAGTAATGCCATTGCTTAACACCGGTGCTCGTATTCCTGTTTGTGGCCTAGTGTCTCAATACAACGCGACATCGCTTCCTGAAGGTCCAGATCGCATGTCCAGTCTTGTTGGTACCTTGCTAGTCAAGCGTATTAAGATGCAAGGCTTCATAATCTTTGATGACTACGCGCACCGTTACAACGAGTTCGCAGTGCAAATGACTGAATGGTTGTCTCAAGGAAAAATACATTACCGCGAGCATCTAATTGAAGGGCTAGAAGAAGCGCCGCAAGCATTTATTGGCCTATTAGAAGGTCAAAACTTCGGTAAACTTGTTATTAAAACTAACGACGCTAAGTAAATTCAATAAACGGAATAAGTTAAATAGGTACAATCATGATTACTCTACATCACTTAAATAAATCACGCTCAAAACGTATCATCTGGCTATTGGAAGAGCTTGGTGTTGACTACCAAATTAAACCATACCAAAGAGACAGTGTAACGTTTCTAGCGCCGCCAGAATTAAAGTCGGTTCACCCATTGGGTAAATCTCCGGTTATTGAAGACGATGGCGTTGTGATCAGCGAATCAGGCGCGATTACCGAGTACCTCATCGACAAGTTTGGCCAAGGTAAGTTTGCACCGGAACGTGGCACAGCTGAGTATGTTGAATATTCACAGTGGCTACACTTCGCTGAAAGCTCTGGTATTTTACCGATGCTACTTAAAATCTTTGTCATGAGAGATGGTACTGAGACCAACTTCCTAAGCGGTTACGCAGATGATGAAAGCCAAAAAGTCTTAACCTATGTGAATAATGCATTGGAAGGCAAAACCTACCTAGTTGCGGAAACACTAACGGGAGCTGATTTTATGATGTCGTTCATCGTAGAAATCGTAGGAAACTTTGGTGCAACGGCGCTTTATCCTAACATTGCTAAATACGGCGAGCTGTTAGCTAGCCACCCTGCTTACCAAAAAGCGGAGCAAATAGAGCTAGAGCACTCGAACTGATCGAGTTTCACTCAAACGCTTGCTTCTTAGGGTAAACACGAGACAATAATTGATGCCAAAGCCGATTTATCTTCTGCTTTGGCTTCTCATTTGTCTTCATTTCGACAACAATATCGAACTCTAACTGAACAGCCACAGAGTTTGATCTTAATGCCAACAAACCTTGCTCAATACACACCTCTGCAACTAGAAAATGTAGATTTAGCGCTGCCGAATCGTTTTACGTTCCCGTATTACTATACCCCGCACCCTACATGTAAATTAGCCATGCAACAGCTTCAGCAGTCACTCATTGACAATGGTGTAAATGAAACCTCGCAAGGTAAACTCTATGCCGTTCTTCTTGTTCAGAATCCAATAACGCAAGAGATAGGCTATCTTTCTGCGTTTTCAGGCTTACAGCTAGATCCGATACTGGCCTCTCAGTTAAAAAGTATCGACTTCGTTCCACCAGCATTCGACTCAGAACAATTTAAACCTCAAAATAGTGTAAACCTCGCTCGCCAATCACGACTAGCGGATGACATTGAGAAGCTACAAAAATCACACAACCTAGACGCATTAGAATCTGACCTTGAAACGCTGAAAGCAGAGTCAACTCAAGCTATTGGAGCCTTTCAGTTAGCAATGGCCGAGAACAAAGCGCAGCGCACCGTACTAAGAGAGCAAGCCAATCAAGAAAAGACATTCGGGAATCTAGAGTCGGCAGCAAGCCTACTCAAGAAATTAGGTCACCAAAGCAGCCAAGAGAAACGCGACCTTAAAGCCCTTCGTATTGAGTGGAAACAAAAGATCACAGAGCGCCAATTACAGGTAGATGCGATCGAGAGTGAATTGAAAAATCGTAAGCAAGATTACCAAGCTATTTCTGCTGAATTAGAAGCTCAACGTTTGAACCACTACCGCTTTATCAACCAAGCAACTGAATCTAAGAGCTTACTTGATCTGTTGGAAGGCAAAGATGCACTTGAAGGTTCTGGTGACTGCTGCCTACCTAAGCTGCTTAACTTTGCCTTTGAATACGGTTTTAAGCCATTAGCGTTGTCTGAATTTTGGTGGGGATTGCCTCCAGCAGATGTCATCCGACAACACGGAAACCTATACCCTGTTTGCCAAAGCAAAAGCTTCGAGATTCTCGACCACCAGCTAAACGGCATTGAATTAGAAGATAACCCACTTATCGTGAACCCTGCGTCGAGTAAGTCTTTCGATATTGTTTATGAAGACAACGAGATCGTGGTGGTTAACAAACCAGAAGAGTTTCTCTCGGTTCCCGGCAAGTTTATCGAAGACTCGGTTTATACACGCATTAAGGCGCGTTACCCAAATGCGACAGGCCCTTTGATCATCCATAGACTGGACATGTCGACTTCAGGGCTATTGATCTTAGCGCTTACAGCAGCGTCAAACAAACACATCCAAAAACAATTTATCGATAGAACAGTTGAGAAGCGTTACACCGCTCTGCTAGATGATGAAATAGAGGGTAGATCTGGTGACATTAGCCTACCCTTGCGCGGCGACATCACGGACAGACCAAGACAGCTGGTTTGCCATGAACATGGACGAAATGCAGAAACCCATTGGGAAGTTGTCAGCACGAAAAATGGCAAAACCAAGGTTCACTTATACCCTAAGACGGGCCGCACACATCAGTTACGTGTGCACTGTGCTCATCCATTCGGTCTTGGTGTTCCAATCCGCGGTGATGATCTTTATGGTTACAAACGCGATCGCCTACATCTACATGCTGGGTACCTCAAATTAATTCACCCAGTAACGGGAGAGTGGATCGAGTTTGAGGTGCCTTCAGAGTTCTAAACAAAATGTACTGTGAGGAGTACGAAAGCCTGAAAGAGAGAATGGTTAGGTATTCATCAAACCGAATACCTAATTAATGTTCCAAGGTACTCTGTTGTCTCAGAGTATCATCTTGTTTCAACGCTTTGTGTGGTTTAATAAAGCCTATGGCTATTTCGAGGCACTATCTATCGATAGTGAATAAACTAAACCCACTGCATTCATACATTGATCTCAATGAGCAGGCCATTCATATTAAGCGATTGAGAGCTCGCTTTTAAGGCCAACTAACACTATTCACCCATCACATCAATTCGCTGCTCGACACACTCAAAAGAGCCCATTTCAAACTCACGACAGATCCAAGGTCGGTTTTCGTAGATAGTACACATTAGCGTTTCTCTATCAACAGCCGAACACCAGCCGTCGTCTAATCTCAGCATGGTTTCGCCGCCCCATTCGTCATAAGCAATATGCTCTTCAGGAACGCCGGTATCTGTGATGATCATAACTTCTAACCGACAACAGCATGCCTGACAATTGGCACAAGTTACTTCAGGTTCGGTTACGTTCTTTATCTCTATGGTCATAAGTGACTACACTGCTAAATTTTTCGTATAGTAATAGAAACCGTCCGCTACGGCTAATAAAGAAAGCAGACGACATATTTTAGGTGTGTAAAAATAACAATAGGCGTTGTGATGAATCACAACGCCTATTGTATTGCTGTTTTTATCGCCACTGATTACCATTACAAACGTAACAACTCACGTACCAAGGCTTACGGCATTCCACCTGCGTATACTATTTAAACAAGCTCGCGAAGAACAATTTAACATAGTCCATCAAACGTTTTAAAAAGCTGCCCTGCTCAACGGCTTCAAGCGCGATCAATGGCTGAGTTTGAACATCTTCACCATCTACCATGTAATGAACCACACCTAAGGTTTGACCTTCCGCAATCGGTGCCTTTATCTCAGAATCAAGTTCGATAGACGCAGTCAGTTTTTTACTGTCAGACTTCGAAAGCGTAATAAAGGTATCTTTTGCAACACCGAGCTTCAATTTGTCTTGGGCTCCAAACCACACCTTTTCTTCAGCAACTTGTTCACCACTTTGGTGAGGGTGGAGTGTATCGAAGAATCGGAAACCATAGCTCAACAGTTGCTTACTATCTGACTCACGGCTCTTAACGCTAGACGCCCCCATGACAACCGCGATCAGTCTCATCTCACCTTGTGTTGCAGAACTGGCTAAGCTGTAACCCGCGCCAGATGTATAGCCTGTTTTCATACCATCAACTGTCAAACTTCTATCGCGAAGTAAACCATTTCGGTTATGTTGTGTAATACCGTTGTAACTGAACGAACGCTCACTGTATAAGTCATACACATCCGGTAAATCACGAATAATTGCACGGCCTAATAACGCAATATCATAAGGGGTTGAATATAGATCGTCAGCGTCTAAGCCATGTGCGTTCGAAAAATGTGTATTTTCTAATTTTAGAGACGCTGCCCAAGAGTTCATAAGGTCCACAAAAGCACCTTGTGATCCCGCCACGTGCTCTGCAATCGCAACACTCGCATCGTTGCCTGATTGCACAATCAATCCACGGTAGAGATCCATCATTGCTACGTCTGTGTTTACTTCGATGAACATTTTTGACGAGTCAGGAAAGTTCTTTGCCCACGCGTTTTCGCTGATTCGCACCTGGTCGTCAGCAGAAATGTTACCTCGTTTCATTTCTTGCCCAGCCACATAGCTGGTCATCAGCTTAGTCAAACTTGCTGGGTTTAATTTAGTGTGTGCGTTTTTTTCTACTAGCACATCACCAGAATTAAAATCGATTAGTACATACCCTTTGGATCCTAGACTAGGTGGGCTTGGTACTATAGAAGGTGCTGCTACAGCTTCATTACTTACCACTGCTGCGTTACTTACAATGAATATACTTAATAGAGAGAGAGAGTATTTGGAGAACAGTTTCATTGGATCAAACCTAAGTTAACGTTTTGTCCAGTATAGACAAATGCTAGTAAAAGAAGCGCGAACTTTACGTTGCTTTACGCAAATGTACCTTTAGTTACAAATAAAAAAGCATAATCTGCGATCTGTCCATTTATTCAACAAGTAATATTGACCCAATGAATCCATCTAGCGCGTGGGCATGCGTCTAAATAGCATCTCTATAAAGCCCATTATGCGCTGTTTACTTTCGCTGGGCTCAACATCATTCTGGATACCAGACTGAGCTAATGCTTGCCATTGCACGATTTCAGAGTTAGGTACGAAAAAAGCAATATACAACGACCCTTTCTCGGCTAACTTTCCTTCATCATTATAAAATGGCACGCCTGTAGATAACTTAATCGCATCAAAGATCGATTCATTATTTAGCTCTGATTCTTCAGCCAACCCAAAACCTACGACGACGTCACTAAAGCCACCATTTTGATTAAGCTGATAACCTTTCATAGAGAGTTGATCTTTAATTGCGTCACGCACCAAGTCAGTGACTACCGTCTTATCGTACTTTTGAGAAAGATACATCTGCTCTGATTCAGGATGCCATGAGTATGTGACGACATCATGTTTCATAAAATCAAAGTCACCGCTGGTCACCACACCATAGTTGTGGGTTGTGGGTACTTCTTGTGTTGTACAAGCTGCCAGTCCAGCCGCTATCAAAACCACTAGTGCGGCTTTCTTTATGTCTTCTATTGTATATATGGATTGTTTATTCATTAGTGGCTTCCTGATCTATATAAGAATAATTATTAACTTAACCTCCAACATAAACAGTAATTATATTAACAAAAGGGTCATTAAACGTTTGCGTAATCGCTAACCTTCACTTCTGCTTGTTTTGGGGGTTTTATCACAAAAATAGAGTTGGTATAGTTTATCCAGTTAAACATAGCCAGACCATTCGAGGCACGGAGCTTCCTCAATCATCTCATGAAGAGAAGAATTGGTACCGACAAAGTATCGGCAAATTTAAGAGGGTCAAACAATGGAATTCAATATGGTTGAGATTTTAGGTTACGCGGCGTCTATTATGGTCGCAATTTCATTAACAATGAAAGATATCGTTCGTCTGCGTGTTCTTAACTTTATTGGCTGTGCTCTCTTCACAGCATACGGTGTTATGATTGACGCATGGCCGGTTGTTGCAACTAATGGCTTTATCGCTTGCGTAAATATCTACTTCCTTGCAAAAATGCAAAAGGAAAAAAAAACGGAAGCGATGAAAGAAGCAAAAGCTTAAATTAGCGACTAGCACTTCAAATAATTCTGAAAAAGCCCAAATAGAGCAAACTATTTGGGCTTTTTAGTACGCATCGTTGTGAATTTACCTAATTACTATTCCACTCGAATATTCGCGCACTACATTGTTGACGTATTAGGCATGGTTAAGAACATACTTTCGTCCAACTACCATCACTACCCGGTTCGGCACTTGTCCACCAGTTCGCTTGGTATACTACGTTGTTATAAACGACTTGGTCACCCGTGTTTGCATGGCTTGGGTTACCCGCCCAATCTTTCTGAGGTAAGTCTGGGTAAACCGCTAAACCTGCAGTATCACACGTACCAGGGTTTGTACCACCATCGCCAGGGTTACCGCCACCAGAGCTGATATTACCTAGTGGTAAATCTGGTTGCTCAAAGCTAAAGGCATAGTCGACACCATTCACGCTCACTGCATAGTTCGCAGGACCTGAAATTGGCAAGTAATACACCATATCTAGCTCATACACACCACCAGCAGGAAGGTCTTTCCACGCGGGTAACGTAAACGCTACGCGGTGCATGGGTCCGTCTAATCCGCCAATGTTATCCGCACGAGTATGACCAGATGCAATCACTGACAAACCACCGCCCGATTGGTCTTTCGCGTTATCAGGTGCTGATACTGGGATATCGAATTGGAATTCGGTTCCCCCCGGAAGTGCTTGCCCCGTATTGTTCGTGAACGTGATCTTAGGGTTGATTGGGTAGTTTTGGTCACCGACTTTGAAACCACCAACTGAAACTGCGATATCTAGCGCTTCTGTTGGGATAGCACCCGTCGCTACTTTGTTTCCATATGGGGTTGCAGACTTAAACTTATCGTAGATAGCTTTCGTCATTGTGTTACCCATGTGGAACTCACCGTTACCGCTGTTACATGCTTGCTCAGTGGTATCGATTGAAGTTCGGTTGCCGCTCGCATCGAGTACATAACAGTTATAATCCCCTGCTAGTTCCCAGAACATGATGCCACCGATTTCTTTATCGATAACGTAGTCCGCTTTCACATCGATAGACTGCTTATCTTCTGTAGAAAGGAATACGCCCTTCTCTGCATTCCACAACCAAGGTGCAACGGCCACGCTGTCGTAGTTACGCGTGTAAGTGCCTGTTAAAACATCAGATGGATCGTTGACAGGATCAAGCTTGTAAGCCTCAGCGTAAGAACCCCAAATACCTTTCTCTAGGTTCTTAGCGTGCCACATTGGGTTAGAACCCGCGCCCATTTCGTTGCCTTTCGGGTCGGTATCATGCCACATGTTATCGATACCAATTGCGCCATGGCCACAGTTGTTCTTCTCGCCTTCACCCGTACCGGCAGCACATTCAGATTGGTTAGGAAGTGCAGCTCGGCCCCAAAGGCCATTCTCACCACCGGTCACACCTTGCCAACCACGAGTGTAATAAGGTACACCAATATTAATACGACCGGCTGGCATTGAACCGCGGAAGTAATGGTAAGCCCAATCCGTGTTCAGATAACCGATACCGCCATAAGCCGCAGTGTCGTAAACGTTCCACTGTGCTAACTCTGAATCTTTACCTGTATCAAACAATGCAGCGTTATGACCTACGTGATCGTTCCACGCACCGTGAAGGTCATAAGACATGATGTTTACGTAATCGAGATATTTGGTTACGTCGAATGTTTCCATACCGCGCAGCAGGTAACCAGAAGAAGGAGCCGCGATAGTTAACATGTAGTGATTGCCATCTTGCGCAGACGCCGCATCAAGCTTCTCACGCAACACTTTCATCAACACTTGGTACGAAGCCCATAGGTATTGACGACGTGGTTCCATAAAGTCTTTATCGTATGGATTACCTGCGCCCGCCATTGAGGTTGGGTATTCGTAATCGATATCTAGACCATCGAACTGGTATTTACGAAGCATTTCAACCGCTGAAGTTGCGAATTTTTCGATGCCTTGATGGTTAATTGAACCATCGGCATTGGTGGTCATGGTATAGAAACCACCATCAGCCACTCGGCTTCCGTCAGTCGCGAAGTGACCACCGGTTTCTGCCCAACCACCGATTGAAATTAGCGTTTTCACGCCGTGTTTTTTCTTCGCTGTCGCTAATGCACCAAAGTGACCTTTGAAGCCTAATGCAGGATCAACTTCCACACCCGGCCACTCTTTGCCAACCGCAGCGTTTTCAGGATCATTCACATCACCGACGTTTACTTTGCCATCTGAGCCGATGCTCACAAAAGCGTAGTTAATGTGTGTGAGTTGTTCCCAAGGGATATCATTTACTAAGTAAGCGGCTTGTGGGTCATCCCCTGCACGCCAACTTGTGAAGTAACCAATCACACGGCGTGGGTGATCCGCGCCCATTTTCTCACGGCCTTCATCATCGTAAATCGTACAGTAAGGAACATCGACACCTTGAGTTTGATATAAGCCATCAGGGCGACATGTGCTCACTGTTGGAGCACCATTCACAGTCAAAGAAGCCAACGCAGAATCTGCAGTCGCGCCTTGGTCGTCTGTTGCTTTCGCGTAAACCGCTAAAGAGCCAGCTTGAGTTGTTGTGTAATCTAGCGTGTATGGACTTGTTGCTGCTGTACCCACAAGGGCACCTGCTACGTAGAAATCAACCTTATCAACCGTGCCATCACTGTCTGCGGCTGTTGCGGTAAGTGTTACCACACCACCAACATCGACCGAAGCTGCTGAAAGCGCAACCGAAACTGTCGGTGCTTCGTTACCCGGTTGCGCTGAATCAACAGAAACTGAAACCGCGCTTGCAACACTTGTTGCACCTTCATTGTCCATTGCGACAACTGAAACCTGATGGTTACCAGACGTTGCAACCCAAGCCGCTTCAAATGGTGCCGCTGTCACCACTGCGACCGAAGACCCATCAACAAAGAATTCTACGGAAGCAACATTGCCATCAGTGTCTAGTGCTGTTGCGCTTAATACGACGTTGTCGCCTTCAACAATCACATCTGATGCCATTGGCGCTGTTAACGAAGCAGTTGGTGCTTCATTTGGTGTACCGCCACCTCCGTCTCCGTTACACACATCGACTTTCTTCCATTGTGCATAGTCGCCTTCAAACTGGCTTGGGTTGTTATTCTGATTCCAGTAATTTGCAGTATAAGCGCTGCCGTCATGTGAAACCTGATCACCACCGGTATATACAGTGGCAGAGTCCCACGTTTCTAAGGTTGAACAATCAACAGCCGCATAGCTGTTGAACGCCATTAAGCAGGACACGGTGAGAGTACTGAGTGTAAAAACCTTCTTGGCCACTCTTCCTTGGTTTAGGTGCATGTGAGCTATCCCTTAAGTCTTTGTTTCAAAATGTTTAATCCAAGCGATACTTCTCAATCACTTAAATCTCTTCAAAAAACAACTGTAGGCAAAACGTACAATTAAACACCTAAAACATTCTCAATTTATAAAATGACTCGCATTAATTTGCTACAAGCATGCAATGAGTCGACACTTATTTTGCACCAATAACTAATATTAATTTATTTCGGAAAGATAAAAAATCATGTCTCAAAAATCAGAAGTGTGATTCAAACTCGAGGAAAAACCGCATCAAAACTAACCAAAAAGTAGAAATTTGCACACGATTTTGTGTTCTTTTTAAAATTCGCCCACTTTTTGATAACACATATGTTATTATCGGCGGCTTTTTTGACGAGCCTCACATTTATTATGTAAGTGTGGGAGAAATACATAGGCTTTAAATAGCCAAATATAGCGAAGAAATAATGTCCAACTTGACGCAAGTCGCCAACGAAAACATCAACGCAGAATCTACTTCTATCGATTTCAATAAAGCTCAATCTTTGGGTGAGAAACTGGAACTCGGAAACCCAGTCTTTTGGCTTAGTGGCAGTTTTTTAACCCTCTTTGTCATCCTCGCCTTTACCAACACCTCCGTGTTGTCCGAACTTGTTAACACCGGCTTTAGCTACTCTACAGAGTGGTTCGGTGCTTTCTGGCAAGTCCTTCTACTTCTCAATTTCATTATCGGCTTAGTGCTTGCACTAGGACGTACAGGCCATGTTCGTTTAGGAACGCTTGCCCTACCTGAAATGACAACCTTCAAATGGATGTCTATCGTCCTATGTACGCTGCTCGCTGGCGGTGGCGTATTCTGGGCCGCTGCAGAACCTATTGCGCACTTCGTTTCCGCCCCGCCACTATATGGCACGGCTGATCCTCAGGCGATGGCATTAAACGCGTTATCGCAATCGTTTATGCACTGGGGTTTTCTTGCATGGGCTATATTAGGTGGTCTGTCTTCTATTGTACTTATGTACCTGCACTACGAAAAAGGCTTGCCGCTAAAACCTCGTACTCTTCTGTACCCTGTACTTGGCGACAAAGCTATCAACAGCTGGATTGGCAATGTTGTGGATGCATGTAGCATCGTGGCAGTCGCTGCCGGTACTATCGGTCCAATCGGCTTCCTTGGCCTACAGATCAGCTACGCACTGAGCGAACTGTTTGGTATTTCAGACAGCTTTGCCACTCAAAGCGTGGTTGTCCTATTCGCAATCTCAATGTACACGCTTTCTGCATTAAGCGGCGTGAACAAAGGCATCCAACTGGTTAGCCGTTACAACATCATTCTATCGGTTTGCCTGATCGGCTACATTCTTGTGGTTGGCCCTACTAGCTTCATCATTGATGGCTACCTTCAGGGTCTTGGTGCGACGGTTGATAACTTCATCCCAATGGCACTTTACCGTCAAGATACTGCTTGGCTCGGTGGCTGGACAGTTTTCTTCTGGGGTTGGTTCTTGGGTTATGGCCCTATGATGGCGATCTTCATCGCTCGTATTTCACGTGGCCGTACTATTCGCCAAATGATCGTTTCTATAAGCATCGTTGCACCGCTTGTTACATGTTTCTGGTTCAGCATCGTTGGTGGTAGTGGTTTAGCTTTTGAACTAGAGAACCCAGGTGTGATTTCTAGCGCGTTCGAAGGCTTCAACCTTCCTGCGGTTCTACTCGCGATCACAGGACAACTACCGTTCCCTACTTTGATTTCGATTCTGTTTTTGGTCCTGACGACCACGTTTATCGTAACAACGGGTGACTCAATGACTTACACCATCAGTGTAGTAATGACAGGCACAACGGAACCGAACGCAGCGGTACGTACCTTCTGGGGTATCATCATGGGTGCTGTAGCTATTGCGCTTATCTCAATGGGTGCAGGTGGCATCTCGGCTCTACAGTCATTCATTGTGATCACAGCCGTTCCTGTATCGTTCATCTTGTTACCGTGTTTATGGCACGCACCGAAGATCGCGAAACAGATGGCAAGAGATCAAGGCATCGCTTAATACCTAGCCCGGTTTAGTTTTGTAGCATATAGAACGAAAAAGCCACTCAAATGTTTCACCTGAGTGGCTTTGTTTTATCTGGTCGCTGTTTAAGTTAATTAGCGCTTATATCGATTAATGCTTATTTCTACCAATGTTTCGGCTTATTGAAATTTCTCACCCACAACAACCATAAACGACATCTCAACCATTAGTTCGGGTTTACCAGTTCAGCTTTTACACATTCACGACTTGGTGCGCTACTTTCAGGGAACCATGAGTCCCACACTTCGTTCAGTGCATCGAAGTTAGCGAAATCTGTCAGGTAAATAGCAACCGACAATACGCGAGATTTATCGCTATCGACCAAACTCATCATTTCTTCAGCCTGATCAAAAATTTTCTGAACCTGACTCTAATTCCTTCAGATGCATCCGTCTCTGGAACTTCAGCAAAACTTGCGATGCCATTAAGGACAGTTACATCATTCCAACGTTTAGTCGGGTTAATTCTATGGATTTTCACAGGTGATTCTCTTCTTATAATTAGTATTTACGTCAGCGTAATCTAATTCAAATTTCTAATATTGAAAAAAATTAGAGCGTACCTCTTCCCGCCTTACACCTCGCCTTTGCAACTAACCACTTTTCGACCCGATTCATGAATTCTCGAACCTACGCTCGCTAAAAAAATTAAGTATTATTCTCACAACGAAATTAAATGTGTACTCGTGCGGTCATATTCAGGAATTTTATTAAATGGAGTACTTTTATGCATGTTCAAATCTATAATTTAAAACAGACTAATGTGGGATATAACCTTGGAGTGGTTGGCGTAGCATTAGTGCTTGCTTGGATTGGTATTTACAAGTTTACGCCAACCGAATCGATGCTCATTGAGCCACTAATAGCAAATCACCCTGCCATGAACTGGCTTTACAATCTGTTCTCAGTACAGGCTGTGTCTAACATGGTGGGTGGTGCGGAGATCATTGTCGCGATTGGACTGATCGTTGGATTCAAGAAGCCGATAATTGCTTTTTATTCAGGTATTGCTGCAGCGGCTATCTTTGTTGTGACACTCAGCTTCCTAATTACAACGCCAAATGCTTGGAAAATATCGGATGGGATCTTAGTCACTAACTTCTTCCTAGTGAAAGACATCCTGTTTTTGGCTATCGCTATTAGCGTAATCGAACGTAATAGACCTCAAAAGTAACTGTAAATCTAGAAGTGGCTGTAAACCTAAGAAGTAACCTTAAACCTTGAAATAAAGAGGCTCGAAGCTGGCTAGAAGGACGCTGCCAGCTTCTAATGTATAAGGCGATAATCGATTAGGTCGGTCGTCTAATCCGAATACAGATATCGCGCCCTAATGAATTCGATGCTTCTACTCAACTTTTACTCTCAACTCTGCGCACGCTAAGCCATCCAAAAAGCCAATAATAATGTCATTCGTACTTTGCTTCGCAAGATTAGAACCATAATCGCTTAAATCCATATGTTTAGAGTCTGGAAGCTCAACAACACAACTACCATATTGCTTTTGCTCTGATTCAGTAGGTAGCACACCCTCTTTGGTAGGGTATTCAGTTGCACGAATGGAAAGAACTCGAATCTTTTCATTTTTAGGCAGAATGACTCGTTTATGGTCGAGCGTAATTAACTGAGAAATATAACCTTTATTTTCGTTACTCAACCATGTGGAGATATCTCCGCCGTTGGAATGCCCGACCAATATTAACTTGTCAAAATCATAAGTAGGGTAACGACTCGCTAGCTCATGTTGAAGTACGTTGAGAGTCTGTGCCCCTCGCCTCCAATTCTCAATTCTTGTCTTATACAAGTCACCAGTCTTCGATAAAGGAGGATCACTTGGTAGTTCATGATCGACATAAATGGTCATGTAATCCCTATCGTTCAGCATTTCTCCAACAAAACTATATTTGGTGAATGGAACTCGATTACCAGCACTCATAAAAGCCACGTCACACTGTTCTGTTGTTGTACAACTGTCAGAATCCTGCGGCAAAACAACCTCTATAGGTATAGAACGATCTCTTTCCGAGTCAACAATAACCATCGACTCCGCCGACGTAGGCAAAGACAGAACACCTAAGAAAGCGCCTATTAAATATTTCATATCACCTCGAACTCGTACACATAAGTAATGGAGCCATAAAGACAAGAGAAACTATGCCCGAACCTTAAAAACTGCCCTGTCAAATTTGCGGGTAATATTACTCATGCAAGTTTACATCTCAAGCGACCACTGGCGGGGGTTTATATGATTAAAGTCCAATTAAGACAATAAGTTAAGATACCAGTCAACTTCGTAGAATAAATGTACCCTATAACAAAAACTCGAACTCTTTAGACGCCTTCGCCGGCAACATCTCGATGACTTCATACTTAGCGATATTCTCTCGATAAAAAGGATCCTCGGTCAAAAGCATGTCTAACTTCTCCCTGTTGCTAAGTGTGGACAAAATAACACCACCCGTTCTAGGGTTCTTACGGCCCGACAGCTGAAAGTGCCCGAGTTCATACTGCTTGTTTAAAAACTCAACATGTTCTGGAATGAAGAGAGCTACTTCCTCCAAAGACACTTGGTATTCGAGAGAAACAATAAACATAATATTTCCTTACTGTAGGTTAATATTAAGAGTGTTCAGTTACATAGATAACGCCCTAAGATAATAATGAGCATCTTGATCCTTCCCTTTGAACACGGCGTAACTTTCAACGCGTTCAACTAAGTCAAAACCGGCCTTGGATAAGATTTTATTTGAGCCGACATTACCCACTAACGCATAGGCATCAACATATTTAAGGTTGGTCTGTTCCGCCAAATAGTCTAGAAGCTGCTTTACTGCGTTAGACGCAACGCCTTTTGAAGCAAAGGAATGACCAACTCGATAACCTAGCTCTCCACTTTCAGCGTTCTGGTCGATATCACGAACGTTGATTCGCCCACAAATAGTGCCATTGGCGTCTTTGATCAACATAGGAATCATCTCGCCATTGTCATACTCTGTTAGAAAGCTCATGACTTGCTCAGCAACGCCCGCGTTAGAATAGAAACGGTCCTCCCGAGCTGGAACAAATTGCTCAAACCACTCTCTATTTTCGACTTCGAACTCCAATAAAGCACTGACATCATCTGGGTGAAGTAAGTGTAAAAATATATCCATGATTAATCCCCATAACACCGTTCTAAAACACCAAGGATTGCCATACTTCCTCTCGACATTGGCGTCACAACTCAACCTAAGCAATTGTGCCGTATGCATTAAAGTGCATCAAATAGAGATATTGAGAATTGGTAATGGATCAAAGATTTAAAACAATCCAACCAGCACAACTGACAACAGTACCCCACTGATAAAACTGGGGGCGTGGAATGGCATAGATCGCGATTTAACGTACTCTTTTTCAAGGTCTTCTTGGTAAGTTTTAACAGCGAGTTCTTTTACGTAATTATTTTGCATAATAAGCTCCTTCTTAATCAGTAAGAGAAGCTTAAGATTTGAAGCTAAGTTGAGGTAAAGCAAAAATTCAGATTAATTGAACACTTTATTTTTGTTACTCGAGGATTACCCTGAATACATCGTTATTTACACCGCCAACATCCACTAACTCTCCCAGTTTCATTAGAAGCGAGGTGTTCAGTTGTCTTGTTGAACGTGGCTCTTTCATTTCTCGAATCACTAACATATCGACCAAGTAGCCTGAGTCTTGCTTTGATATTGAGCCTGAAAACGTAACACTTTCAACCCTATCGGCGAGCACTGAATTGAATGTTTTGTCTTCTAACACACCTGCGGATATGGATGTATCGCCATAAAATAGCGTGATGGTTGTTGGGTCGAGTGCTAACTCTTGATTGGATGTACACCCCATCATAGCTAGGCACAACATTAAAATAACTCGAAATTGCATAAACTGGTTTTCTTACGTTAAGCGTCTGTTTTTCATATTAAAACACTTCGCATCAATAAACGCCATACGTTGGCAGAAGCTTGTTTAGAGTGATTTGTGTAGTGAGGCTTAACGATAGGTTTATATCTTGAGTTGGGGCTCGCTATTCACAGATTCGGCTCTAAGTCCTTGTTCAGAAGTTAGAGCCGACATTGGATGGTGATTATCGAATTGGGTTCAGTGAATTAAGCAACAACGTCTTGTGGAGGTGTGCCTTCGCAGTTAGAAACTACGGCATCAATTTGGATTAAAGCATTCATAGGAATCTCTGAAACCCCTACCACCGTTCGTGCCGGTAAGTCAGCATTAAAGAACGCAGTGTAGATCTCGTTTACCGCATCAATATCTGAAATATCCTTAAGCTGAATATTAATTTTCACCGTATCGTCCATGCTGTGGTCAACACTTTCAATGATCGCCTTAATATTCTTAAGGCACTGTTCAGCTTGTTCTTTTACACCACCAGCAACCATTTCATTGGTTTTCGGATCTACAGGTAGTTGGCCTGAAATATGATTGTAGTGAGAGAAAGCAACGGTGTGCGAATAAGGCATGAATGGTGCAGCAACAGTATTATTAGCTTCAATAACCAACAAGCGAGTGTCTTCTGGTAATTGCGGAGGTGTACCGTCGCCATGTGAAACGGATGTATCAATTTGAATTAAAGCGCCCATTGGTAGTTCAGCGGCATGAACAACTGTTCGCGCTGGAACATAACTTGGGAAGAACTTAGCGCAAACTTCATTTACCTTTTCTGCATCTTCAACACTTTTAAGGTAGATAGTGGTTTTAACCACATCATTCATGACATGACCGATACTCTCTAGAATCGTTTTAATGTTTGCTAAACATTGTGTCGTTTGTTCTGTGATACCACCTGAAACCAACTCTCCTGTATTTACATCGATAGGCAATTGAGCCGAAAGATTGTTGTAGTGAGAAAATGCCGCGGTCTGCGTCGATACAGAACTTTGAGGCGCGTTATCCGTGTTTCTTGATACCTTTACTAGCGCGCAAGGTTTTTGTGGTTTAGTGCCTTCGCCGTTTGAAATAAGCGCATCCATTTGAACTAACGCATCACTGTTTGGCAGTGCAGCTACACCCACTACGGTACGTGTAGGCAGGCTGTTGTTAAAGAAGCTTTTGTAAACTTCATCAATAGCATCGATATCAGATATATTCTTAACGAAAACATTAATTTTCACGACATCATCCATAACATGGTCGATGCTTTCAACAATCGATTTAATATTATTTAAACATTGTTCAGCTTGATCTGTAATGTCACCGATGACTATTTCACCCGTTTTAGGATCAACCGGAAGTTGAGCAGAAAAGTTATTATAATGAGAAAAAGCGAC
Source organism: Vibrio sp. 5S239 (assembly GCF_041439575.1). NCBI lineage: Bacteria > Pseudomonadati > Pseudomonadota > Gammaproteobacteria > Vibrionales > Vibrionaceae > Vibrio > Vibrio sp. 5S239. The sequence goes on from NZ_JBGOOM010000023.1 coordinate 68,091, forward strand.
CGTTTGTGTAGATACAGGATTAATTGGCGAATTTTCAGTGTTTCTTGATATTTTAATGATATCGCTACTCATTGGTATTATCCTTTTAATAAAATAGGTATACGTATTTATATTTAACAATCGTATTGGAAATAATGATTAAAGTAGCGGCATGTTAAGCGAATTAGTTTTAGTTAAACGTGATATTCATCAGACTATCACTTTACTATAAACCAATGAATTACCGAATAATTAGTCATTGAGCGACTAATTATCCGTAAAAAAAGGATTTATCGAGTGCCAAATTATCTTTATTTTTTAGTCTATTCAATATTTCTGAATACTCTCTCAGATAATTCGATGAGTAATTTCCAAAATTTAGATTATATTTGATAGGTTGTTCACACTAAAAAAGCCTTATTATCAGAACTATTTAAATCACCCTAATATATCCTGCATAAACTTTTAATCTATTTAACTAATTATTTTAAAGAGCCTATTTTATACAAGTACGTTAATAATATGTTCATACTAAAATACCAACATACTAACAACGCCCATTATTAGATACACCTCCTCATATAATTTAACAAATAAGAGGTTTAGGGTAACTGCGAGAGAAAGGTCGTTGTCGTACTAAGAAGTGGTGATATCTGAAATAGATATGGCGTCAGAAGAACTATCGACGCCATAGTTTTTGGAACATGGATTTGCTTGAAAGAAGAGCTACACCGCTCTTGGAGTGGTATTGAAATGGCGTTTAAATTCACGGCTAAATTGGGATGGGCTGGAGTAGCCGACTCGGCGTGCAGCGTCGTTAATTCGCAGGCCTTCTGACTGAATCAGTTCTTTAGCTTTGTTAAGCCTTACCTTCTTCAGGTATTGAAGTGGTGATTCAAAGGTGACGTTTCGAAAAGCATTATGGAAAGCAGACACGCTCATGTTCGCTTCATCAGCGAGCGATTGAACGGTAATGGTTTGATCATACTCTTCATGTACTTTAGACAGCGCCTTGGCAACACGTGCGTAGTGGCCGTCGTGATGAGCAAGGTCGAATAACACACGCCCTTCAGATCCTGTTAATGCACGATAAACAATTTCGCTAACGAGCGCATCACCCAGTATGTTGGCTTCAATGTCGCAATGTAGCGTTTTGATCAGTCGAGTAAAGCTAGCTAGCATCTGCTCTTCCATCGGGGTTGACTCTAAACCACTCGATTTCTGTTTATGCTTGTTGCAGTAGCTTTCGAGAAACCCTTGGTCTTCTAGCTTTTTCACTAAGCTGTGTAAGCGCTGAGAGTCGATGTTGATCGACAAACCAAGTAAGGGTTCACCATCGACAGGCAAGGCTTCGCACTCTAGTGGCATTGGCACGCCAACGACGAGGTAATCACCCGCGGCATAAGTAACCGGCCTTTCGCCGATATAGATGTTCTTCTGACCCTGTCCAAGCATGATGATCCCAGACTGATAGGTAAAAGGTTGGCGTTGGTTACCACCACTGCTTCGGTAAAACCAGACATCCTCGATCTCAGTTTTTCGGATCCCCTCGAGATCATTCCAACCTTTGTATTCAACGTAAGACTGCATTAACTGGGCGAGTGTATTCATAACTGGTGATATTCCATTCAAGGTGCGGAGTATATTTGCACAAAATCCCAAAAAGAATAACAACATTGTAGAAATAGGCAATTAATTTAGAGAAATTGGCCTTCACCACCCTAAGTTCCTGTACTAATATGCAAATATAACAATTGAGCAATACATCAGAATAAAAATCTAGCTTTACACAAGGAACCTACAATGCAATTTACTTATGTTAACCCTACCGTAATTCACTTCGGCCAAGGTCAAATCAACACTATCAGCCAAGCGGTTGATACTTCAAAGAAAGTACTTGTTATCTACGGTGGCGGTTCAATCAAAAACAATGGCGTTTACGACCAAGTCATAGCATCTCTGAAAGATCACGCATGGATTGAGTTTTCTGGTGTTGAGGCAAATCCAACGAAAGAGACACTCGATAAAGCAGTCGCTCTTGCTAAAGCAGAAAATGTAGAATTCATTATCGCTGTTGGCGGTGGTTCGGTCATCGACGGTTCTAAATACGTTGCTGCAGCCGCTAAATACGACGGTGACGGTTGGGACATCCTAGCAGGTAAACACCAAGTAACAGAAGCGACACCAATCGGCGCAGTATTAACGCTTCCGGCTACGGGTTCTGAATCTAATATGGGTGCAGTAATTACTCGTAAAGAGACTCAAGAGAAGCTGGCATTCATGAACCCAGCCGTACAGCCTAAGTTTGCGGTAATGGACCCAGATGTAATGAAGTCTCTGCCTGAACGTCAACTGATTAACGGTCTAGTTGATGCTTGGGTACACGTATGTGAGCAGTACATCACAATGCCAACAGACGCGATGGTTCAAGACGGTTACGCAGAAACACTGCTGAAAAACCTACTTATACTGGGTAAGCAATACGACGAGCGCGACAACGACGCATGGCGTGCAAACCTAATGTGGACCGCAAACCAAGCGCTTAACGGCCTGATTGGTACTGGCGTTCCTCAAGATTGGGCAACACACATGATTGGTCACGAATTCACAGCACTGTGGCAAGTAGACCACGCACGTTCACTTGCGATTGTTCAACCTTCACTACTTCGTAACCAAATCGAAACGAAGCGTGGCAAGCTAGAGCAAATGGGTCGCAACGTATTTAACCTAGAAGCAGGTACTGACTTAGCAGAGCGTACTATCGATGCAATCGAAGTGTTTTACCACAGCCTAGATGTGGCAACGATGTTCGACGGTTACGAAACAAACAAAGAGACAGCAATCGACAATGTTGTTGCTCAGCTTGAATCACATGGTTACCTAGAGCTTGGCGAGAACAAAGCCATCACGCCAGCAAAAACACGTGAAATCCTAGAGTCTGCGATTCACTAGGAGTCGCTTGAACTTAAAGAAAGCAAAACAGATCGAAATACAAAAGTAATTTGAATGGGAGAGATGCCTTAAACAATATTTATGGCATTACACTGAACCTAATTCTTTGTTCTTTCGTATATCAAAAGCAGCGTTCATTTTGGCGCTGCTTTTTATTTGCCCTACAAGATGCTATTAAATTCTCATAAGCTCTTATTTTTATGTGCAATCATATTTTTATATTGATAAGGTAAACTGCTCAATTACAAGGTATGTAAGACGATTTGAAGTCTCTAAAGGAAATGGTTAAGTTTAAGTCACTTAACAAGTGGTATGGTGATTTCCATGCCCTAAAGGATATCGATTTAAAGATTGAACAGGGAGAGATTGTGGTAATTTGCGGGCCGTCTGGTTCTGGCAAATCAACCTTGATCCGCTGTATCAACCAGCTAGAGCCCTTCGAAAGTGGCGAGCTTTCTGTGCTAGAACAAGCGCTTCCGTGCAAATTCAGCACTCCAGGTCAAGTCGGTATGGTATTTCAACACTTCCACTTATTCCCCCATCTTACGGTGCTTGAAAACCTGACTTTGTCTCCGACCCGTACGCTCAAAAAAAACAAACAAGATGCAGAGAAAATAGCGATGCATTATCTTGAATGTGTGCACATTGCAGGGCAAGCCAATAAATATCCAGCTCAGCTTTCTGGCGGCCAACAACAACGAGTTGCGATTGCTCGCTCTCTTTGTATGAAACCTCAATTATTGTTGTTTGATGAACCAACATCTGCCCTTGACCCAGAAATGATCAACGAGGTGCTCGATGTGATGGTTGAGCTTGCAAGCGAGGGGATTACCATGGTGTGCGTGACACACGAAATGGGCTTTGCGAAACGAGTTGCCGACCGCGTCATTTTTATGGATGAAGGGCAAATAGTGGAATCCAATACACCTCAAGCGCTTTTTGAAAACCCTCAACATGAACGTACTCAAGCGTTCCTAAATCAGGTCCTGACTTATTGATGTTGATTCGAATTATTAAACCCGCCCTTTCCGCTCTAGTACAAATTGTTGTACTTGTGGCCGCTGTTGTTTGGATTCTCGATTCTGGCGCACAAACCATGGGATACAGCTGGCAATGGGAGCGCGTGCCGGACTATATTGCTTTCTATGAAGATGGCGAATGGTGGCCTGCAGAATTAGTTGAAGGACTACTGGTCACTATCAATATATCTCTGATTTCTTTGGTCGCGACACTGATCATTGGTTTAACGACAGCGCTATTGAGAAACTCAAATTCTGTGGTTGGACGCACCTTAGCCACCAGCTATGTTGAGCTAATTCGTAACACGCCGTTATTAGTACAAATTTATTTGCTCTATTTTGTGTTTGGCCCCGTTTTAGGGCTCGATCGTTTTAGCACTGCCGTTTTAGCCTTGGCACTTTTCCAAGGTGCTTATACTGCCGAGATCTTCCGTGCAGGTTTAAATGGCATTGCGAAAGGACAATTTGAAGCCGCTCAATCTTTGGGCTTATCGAAGACCTATACTTATTGGGATGTAATCCTTCCGCAGGTGGTACAACGCACGTTGCCGCCTTTGACGAATGAAGTCATCTCTCTTATTAAGAACTCTTCAATTGTGAGTGTCATGGCGATTTTCGACCTGACAACTGAAGCCAGGAACATTGTTTCTGAAACCGCGATGCCATTCGAGATTTGGTTCTCTGTGGCGATCATTTATCTTGCTCTTACACTTTCACTTTCTGCCGTTGCTGCTTGGCTTGAGCATAAGCTCGGGGCTAACTGGCGAACACAATAAGGATTTATCAGCATGAAGCTATTTAAAACCGCGATTACAGCCCTACTTGCGCTTGCCGCCAGTTTGCCTGCACTTGCTTCTGAAACGCCTAACCTCGATAAAATCAACGAACGTGGCTCACTGCGCGTTGGTATGTCGACATTTGTTCCTTGGGCGATGCGAAACAAACAAGGCGATCTCGTTGGCTTTGAAATCGACGTGGCGAAACGCCTTGCCGAAGATTCAGGTTGGAAAGTCGAATTTGTACCGACGGCATGGGACGGCATCATCCCTTCTCTATTATCGAAGAAGTTTGATGTAATCATCGGCGGTATGTCTATCACTGAAGCTCGTGCCAAAAGCGTATTATTCACTGAACCTTACTCGCACTCTGGCGTTCAACTGGCGGCTAATAAAGAGCTAGCGGAAGGTTTTACTCAGATCTCTGATTTTGATTCTCGCCGCGTAAAAATTGCAGCACGTCGTGGAGCATTCACGGTTCAAGTCGCTCGTGAAACCTTCCCTAAAGCGAAAGTTCTGCAGTTCGATGACGATGCTCAAGCGTTCCAAGAAGTGTTAAACGGCAACGCACACGCGGTTATCGCATCTAGCCCGAAACCAGAACACGAAACAATCAAAAACGCAGACACGCTATTCATTCCATTTGAAGAGCGCCTATCAAAAGGTAACGAAGCGTTTGCTGTGCGCCTAGGCGAAACAGACAAAGCAGAATTTTTCAACGCGTGGATCAAAGCTCGTACTGAAGACGGTTGGTTGAAAGAACGTTACGAGTACTGGTTCTCTACGCTGGATTGGCAGGACCAGATTGCTCAAGGTCAGTAACCTGAAGCCGAGCGCACTTTTTAAATATCGGCTCGCTGTTGGTTGATTAATCAAGGTAGTGCGCTGTTTGCACTGCCTTCTCATCGACAACTTAAGTAGCCTTTTAAGTAGCTTTATTTGATTCGCTTTAGCTCCAAACAACAAACCAATAATAATTAATGTTTAAACAGGAATGACGTGAGTAGTACTAGCGCATTATCAACGCCCAAGCCCAACCTTCACATAAAGCCTTGGTATCAACGCCTTAACCTATTAGATGGGGTGTTGCTTGCCACCATTTGTGCGTTCGCAGGATGGCTTTATTATCGCTCTGCTGTTGGTATTAACTACCAGTGGCGCTGGGAAGATGCGTTTACCCTGATTTTCATTCCACCTTCTCAAGGCAGTGTCCCTTATTTCTTCCAAGGCTTGGTCGCAACACTGCGCTTAAGTTTATGGAGCATGGTGTTAGCGCTCTCTTTCGGCACACTGTTAGGGGTAGCAAGACACTCTAAGATCGCTTTATTCAAAACACCGGCACTGATTTTCATCCAGTTGGTTCGAAATATTCCGCCATTGGTATTTGTATTTATCTTTTACTTCTTTGTCTCTAACCAGCTGATCCCTCTGCTTGGCTTAGAAAACGTTTTACGTGGACACAATGGTGAAATTAATGCTGTTCAAGCATTCCTGTTCGGACCCGCAAACCTTTGGGAAAACTTAGCCTCTGGTGTTATCTGTATTGGCTTGCTTTCCTCGGCTTATATCGCTGAAGTGATCCGGTCTGGTTTAGAGAGCATTCCTAAAGGTCAGTGGGAAGCAGCTGACTCTCTCGGTTTATCTACGCTGTCTAAATATCGATTTGTGGTTGGCCCACAGGTATTAACCGCGATTACGCCACCTTTGGCTGGCCAAGCAATCTCTTTGGTTAAAGACACGTCGATTGTGTCTCTGATTTCGATCCAAGAGATGACGTTTGTTGGTACTGAAATGGCGAACTCATCGGGGTTGATCTTCGAGATCTGGCTGATTGTAGGCTTCGTATATTTTACTTTGTGCTTTGCACTTTCGCGTCTGTTCAAAGTGATTGAGCAACGTTCTAGTGCTTACCTTAACCACCAGTAACGTCATTAATCAAAAGTATCGACTCGCCCAACTATTCATCACCCTTATCCATCCCACCTGATTGGTTTAAGTTATTGACCAATAAGGATTTATTCCTTCATATTTCTTCCGAGAAACACAGCAAAATGCTCGGCTAATCACTATACTTAACGTATCGAACTACATTGATTCATCTCAAGGATATCGCTCAACATGGACAATCATAAAGAAAGAGCTTTTTACGCCGTTGTCGGCGCATTGGTTGGAGACGCCGCTTCAATGGGGCTGCACTGGCTGTATGACCAAGAGAGGATCTTACACGTAGCGGGTTTTGAGCCAGAATTTCGCTCTCCGAATCAGTTCGATTACCAAGACAAGGGCTACTTTGCGCACCAAGGTAAAACCGCAGGTGAACAATCTCAATACGGAGCTCAGTTATTGGCGATGGTCGACAGTTTAGTCGACAACCAACAATACGATGAAGCGAGCTACATCAAGCACTTCCGCTTCTGGTTTGATTTTGGTGGTAGTTGGCGAGGCTATATTGATAAAGCGACTCGTATGAGCTTGTTGAACATCCATCAATTAGAATTGGCAAACGCCCCGATTACAGCGTGTGGCGCGGATGATACTCAATTGCCAGCTGTTTCAAAAATCATTCCTTTGGTCGCCTGTACTTACACCTCTCACACTTTGCCAGCGATGGTAGAGAGCGCGGTACGAGTGACCAACAACAACGACAAAGCCGTGGAATGGGCGCAAGCCATCACCCTACTGATTCAAGCGGCAATTCAAGGCAACTCACCATTACAGTCGGTAGAAATGGTGCGACAAACTTGCAGCAAATTCATACACGATCAAATCGATGAAGCATTGGCTGAACCTGAGCTTTCGATTACAGATGCCGCGAAGAAGTTCGGATTGCATTGCGAATTGAGTGCTGCGTTCCCACTACTGATTCGCATCATTGCGGGTGCTCAGAGTTATCAACAAGGCATTCGCGACAACATCTTATGTGGTGGTGACAGCTGCGGTCGTGCGATTGTAATTGGTGCGGTATTAGCGGCGTGTTTCTACGAAGAACATGACGAAATTCCAACCGAATGGCTAAAACAAGTCAAACTCAATGGCGGCGTGCTGTCTTTGCCTATTGAGTTATTTCCACAATAACGAACTAGAGTCTGACATAAGACAAGCAAACTTCTAGTTCAGAGGTTGTTGTTCCTATAAGGATGGAACACACTGCGATAACTCATTCTTTAACCAAACCACAAACGGGCTTTCTGGTTCACCATGGTTGTTATCTTGTGTGAGCAATATGTACTGATGGCCGGAAGGTACAAAGCCGAACGGTGCGATTAAGTTGCCTCTATTCAAATCATCAACCACCAATGGATAAGAACCAAGAGCCGCTCCTAGCCCATCAACGGCCGCTTGAAAGCAGAAATAGAAGTGTGCAAAGGTCTGGTTTGATATAGTTTGTGACACCAATCGGCTATCAAATTGGCTATCTTTGGTGATAGATGCCCAGTGATTCCAAGCGTTTAGTCGCGTGCTGCTGTGCAATAATTTCACATCGGCTAGCTTGTCTTTGACCTGTTGCCAATAATCAGGCGAGAACACCGGGCCTACCCATTCTTCGACTAACGGAATCTGCTTGTAGTGCTCGGTTACGTTGAAGTCGTCTCGGCGAATGGCCATATCTAAACCAGTTGCGCCTAATGTCACAGGCCCACCTGCGGTAGACAATCGAACATCAATTCCGGATTCGTTATAGAAATCACCGAGTCGAGGCATTAACCAACGCATGGTCAATGTGGGTTCGCATGAAACTTCCAACGCTTGATGATTCAACTGATTAAGCTTATGGACTCCAGTCTCCAAGGCTTGGAATGCTTGCTCTGTGTAACCTTTGAGTAATTCCCCTTCTTTAGTGAGACACACATTCCTGCCCTGTTTGTAGAACAAAACTTGGGATAAGTGATTTTCCAATACCTTGATCTGCTTACTCACTGCGCCATGTGTGATATTGAGTTTATCCGCCGCATCACTATAACTGCTCGAATGCGCTGCTACGTGGAAAATATGAAATGCTTTCAAATGTCTCATGTGTGATTTTTTCTCACAGATAGGTAGAATTCATTTCGATTATAGGCAGCAATAAAAAACCATACAATGCTGGCTCATCAAATATAAAGAGTTGGAGTCATTATGGAGTGGTTAAGCCTAGCAGTATTGGGACTATTGATTGTTATAAGCCCAGGAGCTGATTTCGTTTTAGTTTTGAAAAACAGTGTCAGTCAAGGAAGACAAGCAGGGATTTGGACTGCAATAGGTGTGAGTTTAGCGATTTGTGTTCACATCAGTTATTCAATGCTTGGGATCAGTTACTTAATATCACAGAATGAGCAGCTGTTTGACATGATCAGATACGCAGGCGCAGCCTACCTTATTTATCTAGGGCTAAAAGGTATCTTGAGTGCGGACAACAAGCTTACACCTATGGAAGATGCAAAGCAAAGCACCAGTGTTTGGCGCTATTTAGCACAAGGCTTTTTATGTAACGTGCTCAACCCAAAAACCATGCTGTTCTTCCTGAGCATCTTCAGCCAAGTCATCTCACCCGATGCTGCGAACCAACATGTCGCACTTGGCTATGGGCTTTACATGATCGTTCTTCACGGCTTATGGTTTGGCGTTGTTGCTATGCTGTTTACTTCGAATACATTGAAAAAGCATCTATTGAGAGCAAAGAAAAGGCTTAATCAAGCGTGTGGATTTGGTTTAGTGACTTTCGGAGCACTGTTGGCGATTAAATCTTAAATTGAAAACCAAAACAAAAAACCTCAAAGGCGAACTGTGCCGTTGAAGTTAATAACTAATGCTTGGAATTACTGGCGCCACATATAGACAAACTGATCGTTTTGCGAGGTGATTTCAAAGCCAAACCTCAAGTACAACTCCCCAACTCGATTACCTTGCAGGTAACAAAGTTCGACGGGTTTATTGAGGCTGTCAGCCTTAGTTAAGCAATCTTTCAATACTTGGCTGCCAATGCCCTTTCCATGATACTCCGGCAGTAAGAAGAATCGACAAAAATAAAAGTGCTCGCCTTTGTCTTGCAACAACACACTCCCAATCGCTTTGCTTTGATATTCAATAATTTCAGGCCGTTCTTCTGCCCACTCTTCAGCATGTATATCTCGTTGAATTTGTTCATCCCAGCCAAATACGGCTTTGATTGGTTCAAACTCAGCAGCTTTCTTAAGCTCGAACAGAAATTCATAATCTGATGACTGAGCAGGTCTTGTTGAATACTTCAAAATATCTCCAACAATAAAATGAATGGTTACTGCTTTTTCACGTATTTCGCTGTCACCAGCATCTCACCGCCACCATCAAGTTTGCAATCTAGCTGATGATCTTTGCCTTCGTTGATACGTCTAATCACAGCTTTAGTACCAATTTTTAATACGCTAGAGCTACCTTTTACTTTTAAATCTTTAATAAAAGTTACTTTATCGCCAGTTTCTAAAACGGCACCGTTAACATCCTTGACGCGCGCTGCTTCTCTTTCTAAACGCTCTTCTTCTAGGTTCCACTCATAAGCGCACTCAGGGCAGATTAGGTTGTTTTGGTCTGGGTAGACGTATTCAGATTGGCATTGCGGACAAGGAGGTAAAGACATACGTTAACACTTCATTTAAATGGAATTTGTGCTCATTTTAATGGCTCTTGCTAGGCTTAGCGAGCACAAATCTAACCGATGAATCTAGAATAGGAAAAGAGCTGCGCCGAAAACGAACAAACACAGCCATGAAGCTGTGTTTGTTGATGAAACTAATTTGTTTAAAAGGCAGTCGTAATCTAAAAAGGTCAATGTTCTACTTTTGGCGAGTAGATTGAATACGCTGTGATTTGCCCAGCCACAATCGCGGAGAACATAAACAGCGCCGATAAACCGATACTTGGGATCGGCAAAATAGACTGCTCAAACACCGATTGGCTAGCACTCACCAACACGCGACTACCCGGGACCAAGATAATGATCCCTTGCACGATATAGATCGAACCAGTGAGATCCATTTTCTTCGCAATCCAAGTACCATAAAGGGTAATCAACACTGTGGTTACCCAAGTACCCACAACCCAACCACTATCAAAACCTAGATAAAACGGGCCCCACATACCGAGAACAGCGACGGGTAAACCTAATAGAATATCCGTTGGGCGCGCATTAAACATCACACCGATAGAGACAGAAATCAGCACCAATCCAGAAATGTGCATCCATATCGGCACTGCATTGATATAAGAAATAGAAACGGCCTGCCCCCATATCGCTTCGCCAATATTGAGACCCATAACAATGCCAACAAACAGCTTAATGAGGGTTAACGCACTTTGACCGAGCAAGCTCGTGCCGGAGACCAAGTCATTAAACGCCAAACACTCTAATGCGTTGGCTATTGATAACCCGGGTACGAACAAAACTATTGAAGCAATACACAATGCCCAAACAGGAATGGGCAGGCCTGTACTCGCCAAGAAAGCAACGAAAATACCGGTCAATAACGCCGAAATGAATTCAACCGCGATGGCACGACGTGAATGTAGAACTTGCTGACACACCCAAACCATCAACCCCAAAAACACCGAGAAAGCAACCGCTTCTAGCGTGCTGCCCACAAGCATCAAATACGCGGGCGGAATGCCCATATTTGCAAGAGCTGTCACCCATTTAGAATAACCTACAGGTTCTGGCACCGGTTCACTACTCGGTTGATTAATACGAATAATGGTATTTGCCAACAAACTCAGATTAATTGAGGCCAATTTTTGGCGTTTTAGAATAACGGCGTTGTTATCATCTGGAAACTGATAGTTAATCGCGGTTGGCGTTGCTTGGATCATCACATCAACACCATGCTTTCTTGCATAGTATTGTGTGTACTTTTCAAGCTTATAAGGAGCACAACCACTGCGGTGAAGAGTGTCACCAATTTCAACAATTTTGTTAATTCGGTACTGAGAAGGCATGGGTGCATTAAGGGGGAGACAAAATATGCGGCAAATGTAACAAACGACAGACGGAATGACGAGGATTTTGCGCAAACTTTCAACTAAACTCGTTACTTTTTTCTCCAAACGCTCATGATTACTTATAACGCCACTATTTGGGGATTAGTTTAGTGAATGATATGATTTATGCTCAAGTTGTATTTATGCATCTAAATTGTTATCAGAAACTCGACAATTTGGATGAAAAACCCTTTATTTTAACTTACGACTTTTCATGATTTGCTCACGTCTCGAACGGAATGAGTATCCATTTAAATTTATAAATATGGGCTGACTCCTTTACCAAAGGTATAGGTTATCTGTTATTTTAGACCTAGACTGAACAAGAGTTTAATCACACGTTACTCTTTCTAGAAGCACAAAAGGCGAGTAAAAAACTATCGGAGTGGTGATTATGCGAGCACTTAGAGTAAAAATGAAAGAAAAAGGTTTCGTTTTCAGTTAGATGTGGCATTATCAAACTCGTTAAGACGATGTGCGTGCATCGTATAATGGCTATTACCTCAGCCTTCCAAGCTGATGATGCGGGTTCGATTCCCGCTGCACGCTCCAAGTCTCTTAATGCCTCAGTCTTACTCATAAGACAGTGTGCGTGCATCGTATAATGGCTATTACCTCAGCCTTCCAAGCTGATGATGCGGGTT
>NZ_JBGOOM010000024.1:0-73854 GCF_041439575.1 Vibrio sp. 5S239
TGCCTTGTATAAATACCCAGCAACTCGCTGCAAAAATCAGCTCGAAAGATCAACATGCTCTAAGTAAGGATGAAATAGACAAAACAAAGCCCGCAGGTCCTTATTCGGATCTGCGGGCTTTGCTGTATAGAAGTATGACTGGTTCAGAACACGTTAGGTGTTCTTTGAGTTATACATCTTATCGAAGTTCTTCTGATTCCATCCGACCATCACTTGATCGCCGATTTTCAGTACAGGTATAGAGCGAGCACCCATTGCCTGTAATTCTTTACGGCCACGCTGCATCTTTGCGTTCGTTAGGCGGTATTCAATTTTTTTAGAGTCCAAATAGCGCTGGGCATCTTTGCAGTGTGGGCATTTGTCTGCGACGTACAATACAACACGTTTCATTTTTACATTCTCTTGCTGAGTCTAGCTCTTGGTGAATCTTGCTAAAGTGTAACGAATCCTAGGTGATTAGAAAAGTGTGATCAGTTACACTATGCGGCTCAAATTTCAAGACCACAACGTATTGTCGTGGCGTAACTTGTACGGTCTTTCAAAATGCATCCTTCTTTACGCTATATTCAAGGTTATCCTAAACACATTATCGACCCGGTGACTCAACTTATAGAGTCGGGTAAATTAGTGCCTTGGTTTGAAGCTCGCTACCCAAAGAATCATGATATAAAAAGTGAGAAGGCCCTGTTTGATTATGCGATTGAGATTAAAAATCGCTACATGAAGAAAACACCACCCATCAGCAAAGTGATTTACGACGGGAAGATACACCTAATCAATAATGCATTAGGCCTCCACTCTTATGTTGCAAAGAATCACGGTGGCAAGATCAAATCGAAGAATGAAATTCGTATCGCCAGTGTGTTTAGAAATGCACCAGAACCTTTGCTCCGAATGCTGGTAGTGCATGAACTGGCGCACATCAAAGAGAAAGAGCACGACAAAGCCTTTTACCAACTATGCTGTCACATGGAACCGGAATATCATCAACTTGAGTTAGATGCCCGCTTATTCATGATGTATTTAGATTTAAAGAAGTAGCCTAATGAGCCAATCACAAAATAGAACCACGCTAAGCCTGTCGAAAAACAGCACCTCTGATAAAAACCGTAACAATGCGGATTCAAAAGCGGCTGGACAGAATAAAGCCAAGCAAGTTTCTAGTAAACCAACCAATAATAAAGGCGGAGCGGGTAAAGCACCGTTTAAAAAAGGCACTTCGAATAAGAGCACACCAAAAAGATCGAGCGGTTCGCAAAAGCTTTCAGGCACGAAACGAACGGGTGGTTCACAACGTAACAAGAATACGGCTAAACCTGCGAGTGGACTGCACCCAAGAAACCAACATACAGGTCGTTACGACTTCGAATTTTTGGTTTCTGCGTTACCTGAGTTGAAAGAGCACTTGATTAAGAACCCTGTCGGTGAAGATACGATCAATTTCTCGGATCCATTGGCCGTTAAGTTACTTAACAAGGCGCTACTAGCACATCACTATGGCGTTAAGCACTGGGACATTCCCGCGGGTTACCTATGTCCGCCAATTCCAGGCCGAGCAGATTACATCCATAGAGTGGCAGACATCCTTAACAGCGATGGTCAAGGCGAACCTTATCATCACGCATCTGTGAAAGCATTAGATATTGGTGTTGGCGCAAACTGTATCTACCCAATTATTGGCACGACAGAATACAAATGGCGTTGCACGGGTACCGATGTTGACCCTGTATCCATAAAAACAGCAAACTTCATCGCAGAAAGTAATGCGAACCTAAAGGGTAAGATCCGAGCACGCTTGCAAGCAGACTCTGAAGCTATCTTTAAAGGTGTGATTAAGGATAATGAACGTTACGATGTCACTATTTGTAACCCTCCATTCCACGGCTCTTTAGAAGAAGCGGAAAAAGGGTCACAGCGTAAACTTGATAATCTAGCGGCAAATCGCGCTAAGAAAGCAGGCAAGTCATTCAAGCCAGAATCTAAAAAATCGTACGCGAAACAAGATAAGCCAACGTTGAACTTCGGTGGACAAAAAGCAGAGTTGTGGTGCCCGGGTGGCGAAGCCGCCTTCATTATGAAAATGGCGCGAGAGAGCCAACTCTTCGCTACGCAAGTTCTGTGGTTTACTACGTTGATTTCTAAGAAAGACAACGTTGATATGATTCGTTCAGAGCTTGGTAAGTTAAGAGCAAAACAAGTGAAAGTAATAGAGATGTCGCAAGGCCAAAAGGTAAGTCGCTTTGTTGCGTGGAGCTTTATGGATGATGAGCAGAGACAAGAGTGGATTGCGCTTAAATAACACTTCCATACCAGAAAGTATCTAATAGATTACATAAGAAAGCGGGCTTGTTGTTCATTCAACAAGCCCGTTTTTATATTCCAGCGAGTCTAAGTGGAGAGCAACTCGTCTAATTTGGTTTGGTACTTCTTCTCAAGCGCGCTGTTTCCGGCTTTGTTTTCCAGTTCGACCAATATTTGAAGGGATGGAATTTGATAGCCATAGCGCTGGTGGAACTTGAACAGACGAAGCCTCGCGTTATTATAATCTGCTTCACTTACTTCAATCTTTGATAGCTGTAATATCGACTTTGCTCGATTCGGATCGTGGTCAATAGCACGTGTGAAGTAATACTTTGCTTGGTCAGTATTACCGGCTTTAAATGCGCAAAAGGCCGCATTCTCATAACTGGCAGAGACTAAATAATAATAGGGTTGGTCGATGGCTCGGTTGAAGTATTTGTCAGCCTGCTCATACTCGCCTTGTTTACACAAAAACGTACCGTAGTTATTCAATACATTTCCGTTTCTTGAATCTAAACTTAGCGCCTTTTGATATGTGGATCTTGCTTCGTCTACTTCGCCAACTTTTTCATAGTAATGCGCCATAGAGAGTCGTGCTCTGTAATAACTAGGCGCATGCTTGATCGCTAACTCTAGGTTTTCACGAGCTCTAACCATATTGTCTTGCCCCATGTAACCTAAGCCTAACTCAATGCGGGACTCAGACATCGCAATTGGGTCACTTTCTATTTTAGGTGGACCTTCAGTGACAGAGACGCAGCCTATTAGTGAAAGAGATGTGAATAATATGAAATGTGATAAAAATGACTTGGCAGGCATGTGCAGCTCCTTATGAACACCAGCCCATCATATGGAATCGAATAAGTCGAAGTATTAAATCTGCTATGGAATGCGAGCCACTTACCATAAAAAATCCGCATCCAATTGGCTTTATTATCAACAACCTATTGAATACAGATCTCTATGGCTGACAAAAATAACTTGCCGTTTAATCGTCTTTGGTGAAATTGTCTTCGCTGAAGTGATCCAAATCGTAAGGTGTCTGTTGGTAAACGCAGTAGTTTAGCCAATTTGAAAATAATAAGTGACCATGACTACGCCAGCTGGCAATAGGCTTATTATCTGGATTGTTGTTTGGGTAATAGTTGATAGGGATAACCGGCTCCATGCCTTCACCTAAGTCACGAATATACTCATTATGAAGTGTATGAGCATCATATTCCGGGTGACCTGTTACAAACACGTTCCGCTTGTCTTTGGTTGCTGCCAAATATACTCCCGCCACATCGGAAGTCGCAAGAACATCGAGATCGGTATGCTCGGTTAAGTATTCTTGAGAGAAGTCGGCATAGCGTGAATGAGGCGCTAAGAACGTATCATCAAAGCCACGTAAAATAGGGTGAAATGGGTTATGTATTTCGTGACTGTAAACACCAGACAGCTTGTCTTTACGAGTGCGTTTTGGCAAATCATACAGCAATTTCAAACCAGCTTGAGCTGCCCAACATACATACAGAGTCGACGTAACGTGTTTGTTTGCCCATTCCATGATGGTTTGTAGATGTTCCCAATAGATAACATCTTCAAATTGGACTAAACCAAGCGGCGCACCAGTGATGATCAGCCCATCAAAATTACGATTTTTTACCATCTCAAATTGACGATAAAAGTTATCAAGGTGCTCCGTCGGTGTGTTCTTACTTGGCCGGTCGTCGATGCGCAGCAGTTCTACATCTACTTGCAATGGACTGTTTGATAGCAGGCGTAAGAATTGAGTTTCTGTTTCAATTTTCTTCGGCATTAGGTTGAGGATCAAGACTCGAAGTGGACGAATTTCCTGTGTCGATGCTCTTGATAGCGGCATAACAAAAATTTTTTCTTCACGAAGAACATCGGATGCGGGCAATTGGTCTGGAATGCGAATAGGCACAGCTTTCTCCCTAAGCTAGATATGTAGACGTCTATACATCTAAATCTATAATAGTTTGACACGCTTGTCGATATACAAAATGGATAGATGTAAATTATTTGTGTTTTCTATCAGAAACAATCCATCGATTTCAAGTCGCGTACCATCATGTCGAACGACTATCCGAGTCGGATATAGGGTGTGTGTAAGTGACGAAAGATAGTTATTAGAGCAAGCGACAAACATTTAAGATAAACTTACGTTTTCAAATTAGCCTGCAAAGTGATAGATGAAGTTAATACTCATTCGAGGGCTGCCCGGTTCCGGCAAGTCAACAAAAGCGCAAACCTACGATGCACTGCATGTCGAAGCCGATATGTATTTTGTGAATGATCAAGGAGTGTATCAGTTTGATCCTAGGCGATTACAACAAGCCCATGAGTGGTGTCAGAACACCGTGGAAAAAGGCTTGAAACAAGGGCTAGATGTTGTTGTATCAAATACCTTTATCAAGCAGTGGGAAATGAAGGCTTACCGCCAACTCGCACTTAAATATAAAGCAGATTTGATTATAGAAGTGTGTAGAGAGCAATTTGGCAGCATTCACGACATCGAACCATCCGTGATTAAGCGCATGGCAAAAGATTGGCAAGAATAACCCGCTATTTCTGGCTAATGAGTTAACGCAAAGAACGAAGAAAAATTAGGTAATACACAATTATTAGGTAGTACACATGGCAAAGCGATCGGCTATCGTCGATATGACATCTTACGGCATCTACACGACGTGGGATTCTAAATCTAAAGATCTTCCCAAAATCCAAGAGTTCACCACCATCGTTGGTGCCGAAATTGACGTAGAGTTTGGTTATATTCTGAATATTAAAAAAGCCAAAGGCGAAAAGATCTGCTACTGCATTTATCACCCGAACATCACCACAGACAAAGGCGAAGTGCTAGAACCATTCGATGGGGAAGAGTATGTCGGCAACAACGATTGGGATTTCTATCTAGGCGATACTATTTGGGCCCCTGTATCGAATAAAATCGGTAAATGGAGAATGACGGTCGAACTGAAAGGCAACATCATTGCAGATAAAACTTTCGATCTGGTCGCGAAAGATGAAGGTCAGTTCTGGAAACGTAGAGGTTTCTAGGTTCGAACTTCTGGCTAAATTCAGACAACAAAAAGCCGAGTCACATGTGAACTCGGCTTTTTGATATGAGTCAGTTAGTAGTGTACACCTATCTCACAAGTAAGATTATTGTGTTACGTAAGCCATAACAAACTCAGTGATTGAGACCATGTCTTTCACTGCAATATACTCTTCAGTGGTGTGAACTTTTGCCATTCCAGTAGAAAGGTTAACGGTTGTTAGACCTTTAGCATTAAAGTTATTTGCATCGCTACCGCCACCAGTACGTTTGGTGTTTGCAGTTACGCCAAGTTTCTCGAATGCCGATTTGATAGAAAGAATATGCGGGTGATCGTCTGCAATCACGAATGCATCATAAGCACGAGTTGATTCGATTTCCACTTCGGCGCCAAATTGCTTCGCGCTTGCTTCGAATGTCGAAATCATATGCTCAACTTGAGCAGTTAGCTTCTCACCGTTCAGTGAACGCGCTTCTGCTACTACTTTAAGCTCCGGCATTACGATGTTCGTCGCTTGACCACCTTCAACAATACCCACGTTTGCTGTTGTTTCTTCATCGATACGAAGCAGGTTCATCTTGGTGATTGCGTCTGCAGCTACTTGAATTGCGCTAATGCCTTCTTCTGGTGCCAAGCCAGCATGAGCCGGGCGGCCTTTGATTGTCGCGGTTACCTTCTGTTGACCTGGTGCAGCATTTACGATCGTACCAATCGGGCCACCTGTATCTAGAACGATAGCGTGCTCAGATTGAATGTAAGACATATCGAAATTCAGAGAACCGAATAAACCGCCTTCTTCGAATACTGTGAATGCGATTTCAATGGTTTTGTGCGCTTGTCCTTCAGCTTGAATGCAACGAACCGCTTCCATGATAGCTGCGATACCAGACTTGTCGTCGCCACCTAGAATTGTGTTGCCTTTTGAACGGATGATGCCGTCTTCAATGATTGGCTCAATGCCGATACCTGGCGTTACTGTGTCCATGTGGCAACTGAATACTGTGCTGCCTGGAAGAGTGCCATCTAGACGAGCGTAGATGTTGAAACCATTCGACACTTGTGCAGGAACGGCCAGCTTATGTACGTCAAAGCCGAGTTCACCTAGCTGCTCAGCCAGTGCTTCCGCGATGGCTTTTTCGTTGCGTGATTCACTATCGATTTTCACAAGATCGCAGAAATGGTCGACAAGACGTTGTTCATTAATTTGGGTCATTGTTAATTCTCATTATGTTTCCGCTCATTCGTCAGAAGTCACGGCTAAGGAACAGGAAAATCACTATAACGCCAATGTGCCAGATGAATGACTGAGTTAAATCAAAAAGTTGCCTGATTATTCTAATTAGTCAGAATAACCTTGTTCAGTTCGTCGAACTGATAACATTTTAATCTGTGTAGGCCTCGTGTATAATTAGTTTCTAATATGGATAAACAGCAGTGATATGGTCTTTAAATTTGTAACGGTCTTAATACATGAATAAAAACAACGTTTTAGGTTCATTTCTACTCGTTGTGACAATGAGTGCCATATTCGGGCTTTATTTGCTGTATCCGCTCAATGATGTGGACTTTAGTCCTCCTCAAGCCGACAGTACTTCTGCCTACACTCCAGAAAAAGAACTCTCTCAAACTGAATATGGAAAAAAGTTAATTCATATTCTCGGTTTGTCACGCAGTTCCCCATCTGTTGCAAAACATCAACTTGATCTACTTCGGCCGCCCACTGGCATTAATGACAAAGCAATATACCAAGCTTATCGACTTATGATTTTGTCGAATGTCGCTCAACATCAACGAGATGCCGACGCCGTGATGTCCTACGTAGAGCAAATAAAAACGTTGTCTGAGCATGAAGATATGTTGTGGTTGAAGTCAGAATCATTGGTTGAATCTGCGATTGAATATCTCAAGAAAGGGGAACTTGCAATCGCTGAAATTGAAATTCGATCCGCGATAAGCATTGCTGAATCTATTCGTTATGATCAGTTATTGGTTAAAGCGTATAACACCGCGGGAGCGATTAATAACGTGCGAAACGACTTGCAAGACGCTCAGTACTTTCTCTATAAAGGGCTGCAACTTGGCAAGCAGTATCCAACGCATATTTATAATAGCAAGCTTATGTCGAACATGGCGCTGCTCTACATTTATTTAGAGGATTGGCCTAAAGCCCTGCGTATTATCGAGAAATCAAAAAAGCTCTATTTTAACAGTGACTTACTTGAAGATGACGCGATTGGCATCCTTTACATAAACGAGTCATTTGTGTATTTAAGCAGTGGCGATGTGACTAATGGCCGAATTGCTTATGAAAAGGCAAAAGCACTCGATAGCAAAAAAGTCACTGCTCGATACAAAATCTTATTACTGAGAACCTACAGTGATGTACTGCTATCAGAGGGCAATTTCAGCAAAGCATTACAAGTGGCTAATCAATGTCTTCAAGCGCCGAATATTAAGAAGTACACGTTTCAAAACGGGCAGTGTTACCTAAGCCGCGCGTTAGCAAATATTGGACTAGATCAAGATAACGCCATATTGGATGATCTTGAACGAGCACTTGTAATCTTTGAAGTGGTTGGGAGCAGAAGTTGGAAGGTGCTAGGCTTAAAAACACTGGCTGAATATTACGAATCTCAGGGTGCCCTTGATACTGCACTGAGTTACTACAAACAATATTATCATGGCAACAAAGCGTTATTGTTTGATAAAAGGCAGAGTGACATTTTCTTACTAGAACAAGACAATGCAAAGAAGGCACTCGCTAACGAAAATGAATTACTCAATACAGAAAAAGACCTCAACGAGTTGCTGCTTCAAAAGGAACAACTGAGAAACAGAATTGTGGTGACATTGATTATAATGGTCAGCATTAGTGCTGGATTACTGGCGATTAGGCTTCGCAGCACTCAAAGTAAAAATAAAGCGCTGGTCACTCAATCTACGACGTGTGCGCTAACGGGTCTATACAACAGACGCTGTTTAGAGCAGTTGTTAACTCAGCCAGTATCTTTTAATGCTTCACGGTTTGGAATCAGTCTAGCTATTCTAGATCTTGACCACTTTAAGCGCGTTAATGACACCTTTGGACATGATGTTGGTGATGAGGTTTTAGTGGAAGTCGCAAGGCGAGTAAAGCAACACTTATTTCCAAATGACGCAGTGTCTCGCTGGGGTGGTGAAGAATTTGTTATACTGCTGTCTGGTTCCATTGATCCTGAGCAACAGTTGAACGTTATCCGTTTAGCCATTTCCGAAACCCCCATTGATACGCAATCCGGCTCTTTAGACCTCACCACGTCGATAGGGGCGTCGATTGGTATTGCTCATGAGCAACTCAATCAAGATACTTACAAGAAGTACCTCAAAGCTGCGGATGATGCATTGTATCAAACGAAAGAGTCGGGTAGGAATCAAGTCATCATCGCTGAAAGTTAATCGCTAATCAGGAAACAAAAAGTCATTCTGCTCTTCGTGAGATAAGAATGGCTTCTGGAACACTCTGAGATCGCTAGTATCAAAATTTGAGTGAGAAGTAGGGTTTACTTAGCGATATGTCGAGTTTATCTATATCAACATTTTCTATATGAGTTATTCAGCGGCACCTTGCAGCATTTCAACCAGTTCGCCCTCTGTAGCCGGTTCTCTTGATAGTTCATAGTGATTACAGCATTCAAAGGTCGTGATTCTGGTTGGCAACTCTCGCTCTTTTGCTTGCCACGTGAGGCTTTTCTACATACGCTAGCCACTATCTTAATACCCATACAGACGTGATTGTGTTGGAAAATGACTAATATCTTTATCGTTGTAATTATTCTGGTTGTGTTCTTCTACTTTATCCAAAAGTATCTAGTGAAGCATGATGATACTAAAGATCATGCTTATCAGAAAAAAGGGTCGTTGATGTCGGCGCAACAGGCGACATTTTATAACGCACTTAAATCCGCTGTGGGCAATCATGGTGAAGTGTTTGCCAAGGTCAGCATGTCGAACGTTCTTGTCCCCGCTAAGGCTAATAACAAGAAGAATTGGTTTATCGCCAACAACAAAATCTCACGTAGCTACTTTGATTTTGTGGTCTGCGACCCGCGAACGTTAGAGCCTCGCGTGATTATTGAACTTGATAACGGCAAAGAGCTCAACAAGGGAAAGGCCGATCGAGAAAAGCTACTGATTCACGTGTGTAAATCGGCAGGCTTACCACTGATTGGTGCATCTATTAAACACAGCTATCAAGTGAGCCGTTTGAAACGGTTACTGGCAGCACACATCGATTTAATTGAACCATCAAAAGAAGTTCGATTCTGTAAAAAATGTGGTAGCCCGATGATCATCAAGTTAGCAAGTCAAGGCGACCATAAAGGCCGACGCTTTTTCACTTGTAGCCGTCAGCCGAACTGTACGTATACCGAGAACTACAATGTGGTGTTCGATGTGGATGACGAATAAAGTAAAGTCAGGCTCACATTGAGTGTGATGCAACTCAACTTTATTTACGTTTTGCGTCTAAAAAATCAACGCATTGATGCGAATAAGAGCAAACGGTTGATTCAAGTGTAATTTTAACTTGCACCACGATAAATCAGTCGTTAATATCTTTCTCGTTCTAAAGGAATGCGTCCGTAGCTCAGTTGGTTAGAGTACCGCCTTGACATGGCGGGGGTCGGTGATTCGAGTTCACTCGGACGCACCATTCCTTCTTTAGTTTTTATTTCATAACTATTGAGTTTGTCACAATGGTAGTAATAAGAAATTAGAACATTGCCCGCTTAGCTCAGTTGGTTAGAGTACTTGCATGACATGCAAGGTGTCACTGGTTCGAGTCCAGTAGCGGGCACCAAATTATACAAAAGAGCCCACCTAGTGTGGGCTTTTTTGTGTCTGCAATTCCTTGCTTTATCGAGTACTTACCTTCTGGGGTTTTATGAGGCTTTGTATGTATTGCTATCCGATAGGGCTGGTAGTTTTAGCGAGGGCTAGCGTGGTGAGGAAGGTCAAAGACCTTAGCAATTATATGAGTGTCGCCACTATCATCGACCTACCTTCTAATCTTCTATATCGCTTGTCTGGGTTTAAACGAAAGCTAAGCCTGCCAAAGGGTATGAGTCTAAATAAACCCAGTGCTGAGCTTATAGACGACCAATTTAGTCTAAACATAATTAAATTTTTCATATCGATTAAGAAAAAATAATGAAAGGTGATATGTAAAGTTAAGCTGTAAGTAATGGACTATCTAATAAATATAGCGATGCAAGTTATATTTCTCATCTATGGTTTGTTTATCATATATATGTAAATATATAGAGTTTTTGAGTATCACACCCGAAGCTGGCGAATGTACTAGGGTGTGACTACCTTAAATGTAAGAGAGTATTATTGGGCCAAATCAGCGATAAATGTTTGCTTGTAACTTACACTGGTTTGTAGCTCTTTTTTAATCCATTGGTTAAACAAGCTAAAGTCAGAATGTAATTGCCAGAAAAGGGATGCAATAACTCGTTTACCAAAAAAATCAGGGTGGTCTGTAATGACCTTCAGTTTATTTTCTTTTACGTTACTTTCAATAAGAAACCCAGGTAAAAAAGCGATGCCTTTTTGAGCATTACATAAATCAATGATGGTTTCTAAATCATCCAATCGCCATAGATTATACGAAGCGATGTTCGACAAATTAAGAAGCTCTTCACACCCATCCATTAGCAGAACACGCTTCAATGAAGCGTGAGCCTTAAAGGATGCTAAGTCTTTGTGGGCTACCCACCAACAGTTGACGTGGAATAGCTCTTCTATATTAAAGTCGTTATTTGTTTTGTGATATGGGTTACCTAAGGCTAGGTCTATCTTCCCCTCGTTAATATAATTACCTAAAACGAAACTTGGCTTAGTAACAACAAGTAAGTCGACATTAGGAAACTCTTCTGAAAATGCCAATAATGTATTTCTAACGTTTTTATTAAACACCAGTGGATCTATACCTACTCGGTAAACTATTTGGTCTGATATATTCATTTGTTTTGCAATTGTAACTAACTCACGATATTTCGAAACAATAGGTAAAGATAACTGGAATAGGCGCTCTCCTTTCTCGGTTAACCAGACTTTAGAGTATTGTCTATTAAATAAATTGAAACCCAAGTCAGACTCAAGGTTTTGAACTGCTGTGCTAACTGTTGACTGAGATTTCCCAAGCTTACGGGCTGCAGAGCTAAATGAACCTTCCTCAACTACCGCTATGAACGAAACAATATTTTCGAAATGTAGTTTCATGATTCCACTAACCTTCTGACATAAATAAATTGTATTTTTATTATTTGTTGATTCAAAAAACAATAGCGTGATGATACTCGTATTTCAACAAGTTTTATAATAAAGAACGATGATTTAAATCCAAGGGTGTGTTTTAAGGTTATATAAACTAAATATAATTAATATTATTGATCTACCTCTTACTATTTAAAGTAATATAAATTTAGATTCATATTGGCACTGAAAGTGTGACTTTGCTTAAGTTGTTGTAATTTAAGTTATTTTTTGTAGTGCTTGTTTTTGGTTATCGTTTTTTTTGATCGTTTTTTGCTCTACCTATAGATTAAATCGATAGAGGGTATTTTCCATAGTGTGAAGGTGCTAATTATAATAGCGACGAATTTTCAACATCCCTTATAGGAAAAATAATGATTACTAAGCTATACGTTAAAACAAGCATGTTTTTATCACAGTTCAAGAACGATGATCGCGGAGTAACTGCAATTGAATATGGTCTTATTGCAGTAGCAATGGCTGTATTAGTAACTGCAGCAGTAGGCCCTACTGGTTTTATTGGAAAACTTGAAACCGCTTTTGCGCAAGTAGCTACCGCTATTGGTACTGCTAGCGAGTAACATCAAGCCTTATTGGCTAATGTAGAATATATCGAAAGATATTAGTGCCAGACCTGTGTTTTCATTGGTCTGGCTCAGTTAATTGGGAATACCAATTAATACATGTTTACGTCAATCCATATAAATTTAGGCAATATTTCCAATTTTGAGTTTTGAAGTATATTTACTGCTTTTGGCAATAGTATGTGTCTATGTATCGGTTACCGATTTTCTCTATCGCAAGATACAAAATCACGCATTGTTGATATTACTCTTTTTGCAGTGTTCTCTGTCACCGTTAGATATTCAAATTATGAGCTTTTTACTGTTGTTAGGGGGAGGGCTGATTGTTTACGCCCTGATTTGGATTGGAGCCGGTGATATTAAATATGCCGCAGTTCTATCACTTACTATACCTGTCAACGATTTGGTTTGGGCGTTTGTTATGACGGCTTTTGCTGGCGGCTTCTTAGCCGTTATTTATCTCGTAAAGAACAAGCTGATAAGTAAAAAGCTAGCAAGAAAAACGTCGAAAGACCTACAAGGTATTCCATATGGAATAGCAATTAGCGTTGGATTCTACTTGGTAATTTTAACTCAAAACACGCCACATATTTAAACCTTCAAGAATGAGAACATTATGAGATCTCGACTGGTATTACTTGTTGCCATTGCTGCCTTAATAGTGGGCGCGCTAGGCGTTGTCGATTTATTGAAGAGTGAACCTCAACCGACAACGACCGCTGAAGTGGTGGAAGAAAAAAATGAAGAGCATGTTGCTGTTTGGGTGACCACGGAACCTTATGAAAAAGGACGTGCGATCGATGCGCAAGGTGTCGTAAAACAACAACTCCCTCTTAGTGAAGCATTAACGCTTGGTGTCAGAGAGGATGCACAAATCAGCTTTTCACCTTCCATTTTGCTCAATCGCAGCCTTAACGCAGGTGAGGTTGTGCTACCTGAATATCAAGTGACGCCTGGCCAGCCCGGATACATCGACCTTTTGATCACGGAAGGTATGACGTTATACCCACTTAAAGTCAGTGACAAAAACCTAATCAACGATTACATCCGTCCTGGTACGTCCATCGATATCCTCACTGTGAGTTCTCCAAACGATAACTTAGCTGGAAATATTGATAAGCCGAAGCGCTTTAGAGGGGTGAAGGCTTCAATGTTTCTTAAAAACGTCAAAGTACTCAACATTGGCAATGACGCAACTGGCGACAGTTCTATTACCGCTCGCGCTCCGAGTAAAGAGGATGGACTGACTACGGTGGTCATTGAAGTTAGCCCCGACGAGTTACCAAAACTTGCATTAGCGCAACGAACAATGCACATCGAAATTTACCGAAGCCAAACCTACACGCAACCCGAGTTCGCGGAGGTGCGCAATATTATCGATAACTATACAGGGATTGCTGAGTTACGTGGTAACGAGAGCAACCCGAGAGAGGCTTTGTGATGATGATTCACCATCGAATCAAACAAGTACTGTTTGCTTCCATTCTAGCGCCGCTGATTGGCTTACTTTCTATAACAAACGCTTTTGCCGCCGATCGCTCCATCACGCTCAACGATGGTCAGCACATCCAGTTAAAAAGTCCGATTGGCCAAGTGTTTATTAATAACCCTGACATCGTCGACTACAAAATAATCAACGACAACACGATAGTTGTGTTCGCCAATGCTATTGGGCAATCACGACTGATCGTCTATGGCATTGATGGTGATGTTCTGCTTTCCGATCGCATTATTGTTGATTTGGATTTAACGGATATCAGACGTCAACTCAAATTCCATTTCCCTGATGCCAAAGTCAAGGTTCAGTCTGTAGGAGAGCAAGTCGCTGTCAGTGGCCTTGTGGATTCCGAAGCGACTCGTGACGATATCTATCGTTTGGTTGCCACTTTGCTGGGACGAGAAAAAACAGAGAAATGGGACAAAACGGTGAAACTGGAGTTTAAGTCCGACAGCTCAAATTATGAAGAACCCGAAGGCATGGTGTTTGCGCGCAATATGACGTGGGAAGGGATCATCGAACGCATTGAAGTGGCGACGACTCAGCAAGTGAACGTCAAAATATCAGTAGCGCAAGTAACTGAATCGTTTGGACAAACCGTTGGTGTTGATTGGAGCTCAGTCGGTTCAAGTGTTGGCGAGTTTGTTTTCGACCAGTTCGACGCAGCAAACCTAAGTACGTTAATTACTGCATTAGGCAACGATCAAATCGCAGAGGTTCTGGCTGAGCCTAACTTAACCGTGTTATCCGGTGAGTCTGCAAGTTTCCTTGTAGGCGGCGAAGTGCCCGTTATCGTGTCGACGAGCAGCAACGTGAACATCTCTTTCAAAGAGTTCGGTATCAAGCTCGATCTTACTGCGAAAGTGCTTAGCCAAGACAGAATCCGTATGCAATTAGCACCAGAAGTGAGCGAAGTCGAAGGCTATGTCGAAGCGGCTGGTATCAAAGTCCCGCAACTGGCTTCTCGACGAGCGATGACAACCATTGAGTTAGCCGATGGCGACAGCTTCGTCCTTGGTGGCTTGATGAGCAGCGCTGATTTGGAAAAAATGCAAAAAATCCCTTTTGTTGGCGACATACCTGTCTTGGGTGCTGCCTTCCGTAAAGCAACCACAGAAAGAAAACGAACTGAATTGATCATCGTTGCCACTGTGAATCTTGTTGAGCCGATGAAACCGAAAGACATTCAACTGCCTTACATCAAGAAGACTTCCACATTGGCGCGTTGGCTAAACATTAAGTGGGATGGCAAATCGGTGACATCTTCCGATGCAACTATCCGTCTGTTGTCGCAAGGAGGGTTTATCCAATGAAGAAATTACTACTAATGGTGTTATTTACCTCGACAATTTTGGGCTGTGCCTCGGAGCAATATTTTGTTGGACATGGCGCTGAAGCCTTGGTGTACAAAGAGCACCATAGCTTTGACTTTACGATGAAAAACCGCGCTGAAACGACCAAGCAGATCAACGCTTTGATTCAAGATATTGAGTCAATGGATAAAGAAGCCACCTATATCGTGGATTACAAATCAAACCGTAGCAAACAGATGTTGCAAGCGATCTTCGCTCAATATCCGCCACATGTTATCGCACCACAAAGAGTCTTGTATCGAAGCGCTCAGTTGTTACCGATCGACTTAAAGATTCAGGTGACCTTAACGCGTTTGAAGACTCAAGAATGCGCGCCAGCACAGATTCACGTTCGGTTGAGGCAGTCAGACTGCTTTGCTGAGTCGATGCGCTTGAAGCAAGTGGCTTACAAGTCTCGATTGGTAGGAGAACAATAATGTTTGACTTGACTAAAGCATTAACAACGAAGGCCAAGCCAGTTCAGACAGGAACGACAGGTGTTGCCGGGTGTACTTTGTTCTATCAATCTCAAGAGTGTTTAGACCTTGTTAAAGAAGTCTTTCGATTTGAAGGATGGAATGATCCGGCGTGCGTTAAAGCCAATGCTGGTTTGACCAAGCTGACAGAGCAACAAAGTAGCCACATTGTGATTCTAGAATTAAATGAATCGACCAATGTTGTTGAAGACGCTAAATCTTTTGTCAGCAAACTACCCACACACAAAGGTGTGGTCGTGATTGGTAAAGAGGATGCTATTTCTACGCTTCGATCTCTGAAAGACATGGGGTTTTATTACGTTTTCTGGCCGGTAAATAAGCAGGAGTTTGCTGACTTTTTTACTCACGTTAGCAAAAATCTTAAGACGTTCTCCGGTGTGAGCCAGAAACGCAAGGCGAAGCGAGTCGCTATTGTGGGCTCAAAAGGTGGAGTAGGCGCATCGTTTATCGCAACGGAGGTCAGCTCACTATTATCGACACAAGGTTCGGACACGATTCTTGTCGACCATCAATATGCTGATACTAATATTGATGTTTTGCTAGGGCTAAAGGACTTTAAGCCGCGAACCATTGATGAGTTCACCGCGCCATTGCATGAAATGGATGAGGAAGGGGCGCTGAGTTACCTATTCAAAGCTCGTAAAAATTTACGTCTGTTGGCGATTGATGGCGATATGAGCCAAAACGATGTTCTTAACTACAATCAAACTCTGTGTGAGTTACTCGCGAGAAACACTAATTTCATTATTGAAGATTTTTCCGGTGGTGTGGATTTCAAAGTTGAACCTCAACTCTTGGTAGAAAACTTCGATGTGGTTGTGTTGGTGTTAGATGCGTCAATATCGTCCGTAAGAAGCGCTAAACGACTGATTGAAAAAATCTCCAGCTTACAGATCTCGTTGTCGTCGCGAACTCGTGTTATTACGATGCTGAACTATCACCGTCCGGAAAATGCTTACGTGCTACAAAAGTCCGATCTCACCAAATATTTAGGATCCAATGTTGATCTCGAAGTCGACTATTGCAAATCGTTAGCACACATCCTTATCGATGGTAAGCGAGGGCATAAGCATGATCGTCATATTAGTCGTTCTATGGAACAACTAGTGAAACTGATCAACGGTCAACCTGTGGATCAAAAGGGCATGAGATCTTGGTTGAACAAGGTGCGTGTTAAATGAGTTCTAACAAAGACTTATACCTCGCATTTCGTGGCCAGATCTTTGAAGCGCTAGATGCAGAAGCGGTTCAGAAAATGAGCCGTCGAGACCTTGAATCGCAGATACAAGCAGCGGTTGATCTGTTGGCTAATAGTTACCAAAGACCGATCACATCAATGATGAAGTCAGGGCTAGTGAAAAGCTTAATCGATGAACTGTTTGGCTTGGGTCCTTTGCAACCCTTAGTAGAAGACCAGTCTATCTCCGATATTATGGTTAATGGCCCAAACAATATCTTCTTCGAACGACACGGTAAGGTACAAAAATCCGAAGTCTCGTTTGTGAATGAAGAGCAGTTGTTAGCCATTGCCAAACGTATTGCGTCACGTGTGGGAAGACGGGTTGATGAACTTTCTCCGACGGTCGACGCCAGGTTGGAAGATGGTAGCCGTGTAAATATCGTTATTCCTCCGATTTCTTTAGATGGCACATCGATCTCCATTCGTAAGTTCAGAGAGCAGAACATCGGTTTTGAAGATTTGATTGGCTTCGGTTCGATGTCTCCAGACATGGCAAGAGTGCTGATGATCGCTTCTCGCTGTCGTATCAATGTACTGATCTCTGGCGGTACAGGCTCAGGTAAAACCACGTTGCTCAACGCGCTGTCTCAATACATCGCTGAGGATGAACGTATCGTTACGATTGAGGATGCAGCCGAGTTGCGTCTCCAGCAACCCAATTTAGTCCGACTGGAAACACGTACTTCAAGTGTTGAACAGACAGGAGCAGTAACTCAACGAGAGTTAGTGATCAATGCGCTACGTATGCGTCCAGACCGCATTATTCTTGGTGAATGTCGTGGCTCTGAAGCGTTTGAAATGCTGCAGGCCATGAATACTGGACACGATGGGTCGATGTCTACGTTGCACGCCAACACCCCACGTGATGCGATTGCTCGTGTTGAGTCGATGGTGATGATGGCGAACTTAAACCAGCCTCTTGATGCGATTCGAAGAACGATCGTGAGTGCCGTTCAAATGATTGTTCAGGTCAACAGGCTACGTGATGGGTCTCGTAAAATCACAAGCATCTCAGAAATCGTCGGTCTAGAAGGCGATAGCGTAGTGATGGAGGAGATCTATCGCTTTCGTTATGACGATGCGCATTACGGAGAAATCGTTAAAGGCGAATTTGTCACCGACGGCATCATGCAGCGATCTGAGCTTGTGAAAAAAGCGCAATTCTTCGGGCTCTATGACGAGCTGAAAGCATCGTTTAAGGGGGCATAGTATGCTTTGGATTTCGTTAATCCTGTTTGCATTTGTTCTGCTTTTGATCCGAGATTCAAAGGTAAAAAAGGTCCACCAGTTTTTCAATATTGAAGAAATAGAAGCTGAAAACTTCAATGCCATTAACATCAAGTCTTTGGTTCGTAAACAAAACTGGCAAAAGATCAAAGAGTCAATTTCACCCACGTTGATGGTGTTAGGCCCACGATCTTCTCTGTACATCGCGCTCTATATTACGGGTAGTATAATCGCATCTTGGTACATCGTTGTTGAGTTGTTATCTATCACCAATACGTGGTTGGTGCTTGGTTCATCTGTGGTGTTTACCCTATACGGTTATCGATTCCTAATCACAAGAAGACGTCGAGAATTTGAGAATACGTTCCCTGATGCGTTGAATATTCTAATGAGTGCGGTAACTGCGGGTGACAGCTTAATGCAAGCCATCAGTTATGTAGGCGATGTCATGCACAACCCGATAGGTCGTGAATTTAAGCTGATGGGAGAGCGACTGAAGTTAGGCGAATCTCCAGAAGTGGTGCTTCAACGATCGTGCAAAAACTACCCTTATCCTGAGTTTTTGTTTTTTACAGTAACACTCAGAGCGAATATTGCGCGCGGTGGACAACTCAAGGGTGTGTTGGCGCGGCTGATTAGAGTGCTGGTGGACTCCCGAACGCTAGAGAAAAAGAAGATGGCAATGACCTCGGAGGCTCGAATTTCTGCCAAAATAGTTGCAGCCATTCCTTTGATTTTTATGATTATTCTCAACTACGTTAATCCCGCTAATGTCGATTTTGTTCTCTATGATCCAGAGGGAAGAATCATATTGTTTTACGTGTTGGGTAGTGAGCTTTTGGGTTTGTTCATTGTTTGGTTATTAGTAAGAGGAGTACGCGCATGATGTTATTAGCTTCCCTTATCATTCTGTTCTTTTCGCTACTATTTCTAATAGTCGACTCGATTCGTAGAGACCAACGACACAAGAAGGTTGCGCTTTATATCGGAGATAATTCGGTTCGTCCGCCTTCACGTGTAAATCGTTTTTTTGTTCGTTTTGGTAAGGAGCATCGGCATGAACTCGAGCAAAAAATGATTGAGGCCGGCTATTACAACACCGAATGGGCGAAATTCTATTTCCCTGCCAAGTTATTGGTATTGGCGTTGGTTTCTGGGTTGGTGTTATTAGGGGATATGTCATCAACCAACAAAATGATCGTGGTTATTTTTTCGTTGATTGCTGTCATCGTCGTGCCAGATACCTTACTGCAAATGCGACGCAAGATGTTGATCAGCAGAACTTCAGCTCAACTTCCGTACTTGCTCGACATGATGTCGGTATGTGTGCAAACCGGTATGACGATTGAAGCGGCATTGGTCTATTTGGGCAAAGAGTTAGCTGAGTTTGATTCAGACCTTTGTTACCAGATTAAGCGCACATCGGACTCGGCGAAAATTCACGGCTTAGAAAAGGCGCTCAACGACCTGAGTGAACGTATTCCTACGCCACCAGTACGAAGCTTTGTACTGACCATCATTCAAAATTTGCAATACGGTACATCCGTGGCGCATGTGTTAAGTGATCTCGCTGAAGACATGCGAAAAGTCCAGATTCTTACGGTCGAGGAAAAGGTGGGTAAGCTTTCTGCGAAGATGAGTGTGCCTTTGATCCTTTTCATTATGTTTCCGATCGTTATCTTGATTCTCGCGCCGAGCATCATGCAAATGACATTGAACATATAGGGGTATTACCAGTGATTGGAAAACGTATCTGTCTCATTGGTCTAGCGCTCAGTGTATTGGCGGGCTGTCAATCAGCACCGTCACAACAAAATTTGCAACTTGCCGACGTCATTAGCATGGAAAAGGTGAAAAACTATGATGGCCTCATTAGCTATTACAAAACTGAGTTAGCACAAGGCTCCAAGGACCCAGAGGTAAAAGAGAAACTGGCTTGGGCATATTTCCATAAAGGGGATATCGAGTCGGCTGACTTCTATGTTCAACACTTGCAAAAAGAGGGGATTGAAAATCCCAATTTGTACCAGTTAGAAGGACAAGTGTTTGATGCAAAGAATGACATCGAAAGTGCAATCGCTGCTTATATAACCTCTGTGGAAGCAGGAAATAGAACAGGGAAAATTCACGTCTTGCTCGGTGTGTCTTACACCAAAGTTGGGAAATACGATGAAGGACTACAAGAGCTTAACCAAGCCCGCTTACGCGGTTATGACGATGTCGTTGTTAAGAACAACATCGCAATGATTCAAATGGCCAATGGTGAGTATCAACAAGCGATTCGAACATTAGCTCCGGTTTTAAAAGAAGACCCAGCGAATAAAACCGTTAAAGCAAACCTGGCTATTGCGTTGATGAAAACCCAGCAAATAGACTCGGCCAAAAAACTGCTCAAAGGCGATTTTTCAGCGGAAGAGCTCCAGAGCATCGCTGCTGAACTAACTCAGTTGGGAGTTAATGATGAAACGTCTTAACAAGCAGAAGGGCACGACGGCGATTGAGTTTGTGCTCGGTGCGCTTGTTCTGTTTTTTGCCACTTTTGCGATCTTCGAATCGAGTTACCAAATCTACGTTGTAAACATGACCGAGTATTCGCTGAGAGAAACCATCAGGAATACCAAAATATATGAAGGAAAAGGGATCAACGAGCAGTACGAAACTAAGTTCAAATCGTTAATCGAAGATGATGACAATCTATGGAGTTTCTTAATCGATAGCTCAAGGTTCTCTATCGCAGGTCAGTACTTCAAAACCTATGATGATTTTATCGCGAATAGGGGACACTCTGATCAAGGCTTGAACTTCAATTACAACTTAGCCGAGATCACCGTGACCTACCGCTACACCCCAGTTATTAAACTGGCTGGTGCTGCGGATAGGGATATTTCAAGCACTATGGTTTTGAACTTAGAACACGAGGGGTGGGATAATGATGCGCCGTAAACAACGTGTGTCTTACGCGATTCGCCAGCAAGGTTCATTCACCGTTGAATTGCTGTTCATCCTTGTGGCGTTGTGGGGTGTTTATCTGTTTGGCGCAGACTTGAGTCATCAGCTACTCGTGCGCGCCAAGCTCGATCGATCCAGTTTTGCTTTAGTCAATGTGATCAAAGAGCGTACTCGTTACTTTGATGCCGACGTGTTGGCAGGACAAAACCTACCCGTAACTAATTCAGAGTTAGAAGACATGGCTAAAGTGGCAAGCCGAATGCTCAATACACCAGTCGATAATGTAGCGATCAAGATAGAGTCATTGACCAATAAAGTTAATGTCGCTGAATTCTCAACCAGCAAGTACAGAAGTTTAAATTGTAAAACGGATTCGATTCTCGAGCATGCAGATTTAGCTCCGGTAGAAAAGGGCGTTGTGTATCCACTGTACCGAATCAGTCTTTGTGAAGAGCAAAGCTCTTGGTTCAAGCCCTTCTTCAACAGTGGCACCAGTACCACGGTTCAGATTGGCTCTTCTTCAATAATGCCTGGGAGATAATGAAATGAAAATGCAGCACGATCGTCATATCAATCGCCAGCATCTCAGTCTCCAAAGACAGCAAGGGGTTGCCGCGGTGTGGATGGGCTTATTGCTTGTTCCAATTATGGGCATGACCTTTTGGGCGGTTGAAGGCACACGTTATGTTCAAGAGACTAGCCGATTACGAGATTCAGCAGAGGCCGCTGCGATTGCGGTGACGATTGAAGATCAACCGGATCAGGCTCGTGGATTGGCGACCAAGTATGTCGAAAACTATGTTCGAGACATCAAATCAACCAACCTTTCTGCAGACCGGTTCCACCAAGCGGAAGATGAGGGCACTGGGGTTCTTGAATACATCCAATACACAGTGAATGCCAAGACGACACATGACTCTTGGTTCTCGAGTAGCTTTATCCCTTCGTTTGATCAGCAGCAAGATTTAGCGGGACGCTCATTAGCGAGAAAGTACCCTGTTTATCTTGGTGACAACAACATCGATATTGTTTTTGTATCAGACTTTTCCGGTTCAATGAACGACAGATGGGGTTCAAGTCGACACATAAAAATCGATGATCTAAAGACTGCTATCGATGAAATATCCAGCAAAATTCTTTGCACATCGATTAAGCAGGACGATGTCGATGGAGAGTGGAAAGACGTGTGTGACGAACCGGGTGAAGATACCACCGGAGATAAGTTACTTAACCGAGTTGGCTTTGTGCCTTTTAACGTTCGAACGAGGGAAATCGTCTCGGGAAATCAAGCTCGTGCGACAAGTCAGTTGAGCTACAAAGATAACTATAAAACAAACGTATCACCTTATTCCTACAACGATGTTAACTGGGATTACTGGCGCACCTATTCTCAAAATGACGTGATCAGATGTGCTGACCGTGAGTCACGTTGCTCATATCCAAAGGCGGATAATCAAAAGTATGCCAAACGTATTAAGGATGTGATTTATCAAGATAATTACCGAGTTGCTGACGTATACAACTATGTTGATTTACCGACATCAGTGTCGACCATGTTTACGGACAAATCGGGGTTACAGCCTGATTTCTATGGTGTTAGTGAAACAGAGCTATTTAACGCGCATGGTTCTTCAAGTTCATCGCAGTTCTCCAACATTCAGCTATCGAACAAGCTCTCAGATTTAGACCCGATTAACTCGATGTGGGCAGACGGAGGTACAGCGGCGTTTCAGGGCATTTTGAGAGGATCGCAAATCTTGCATGACGGTGATCCGAACAGCGCTGACCAAGAAGAACAGCAAGTCTACAACAAGAAAATCAAGATGCTACTGATTTTGAGCGACGGGCAGGAGAGTCCAAATAACGGCATCCTCAGAGGATTAGTCGGCAGAGGCATGTGTGAAAAAGCAAGAGAGGAGATACCTGGCTTATACATAGGTGTTATTGGTATCGATTTTCGAGCGTCCCAACAGAGTGGTTTTCAAGATTGTGTGGAAGACCCAAATGAAGACATCATCGATGTATCTAACCTAGATGAATTGATTGAAAAGATAGAAGAACTCATCCGTAAAGGCTCAAAAACAAGCGGAATCACTAAGTTATACTAGAGGAAAATATGAAAAAGTTAATGATCGGTTCAATCGTCCTATCGACACTGCAGTTTAGCCTTACAGCCAATGCGGAAGAAGTTATCAGCATTTATTGCGATACTGCGTTCAGTGAATATCAACACAGTGTCGCGGTTGATGAAGTCGTTGGTATCGCACAGCACAGACAGGGCTTTATGCAAATAGAGCAGCAGTCCGACAGCAGCGAGTTAAGGCAGGCGTTAGCCAGTCAATCCAATCTAGGTATGAACCAATCAGGATGCAAGGCGTGGATCAGTAACCAAGAGCGTCACGGATTATTAGCACGTCTTCATTTTGGTTTTGACCAACACAACTTAACGCCGATGGGCAGTAAAGCATTGAGTCAGCTAGCTAGCGAGTTAAAGACTAGCGACAGTGCGATTACTGTGAGTGGTCACACTGACAGCACTGGCGCTGAAGGTTACAACCAAGCATTGGGGCTTCAAAGAGCGCTGACTACGTCGGATGGTTTAATCTCGGATGGTGTCGATAAAAATCGCCTTGTTATTCGTTCGTTTGGTGAAAGTAATCCTATTGCCTCTAATGCAACTTCAGAGGGTAGAGCCAAAAATAGACGCTCAGAAGTTTGGGCCTCTAAGAATGATGCCTCTGAATTAAAAAATTAAAATTCGTTCACTGGTCTTCGTGTGCTAGTCAGCGCGACATAGTAAATAGAGTCAGTGATGTGCGATTGTTTTTTTCGTAATAACCGCCCTAAATTATCGCTTTAAGAATTTTGTTTAAACGCACTCTAATGAATGTTCAATAAAGTTTAACTATCTGATACTAAAGAAATATTAATGATTTTTGATGAAATCTCTTCTGAAGGGATGGAAAAACATATCGATATAGATACGTGGGTATCTATGTTGGACAACATACGGGACATAATGGCTGCATCTAATGCAGGCATCATTATGCTCTCTGATTTGAGTTGTTCTGGCTCTGAGAGTGTTTGGAGCTCTTCTAACATATCGTGCAACCAACATAAGAGCTTAATTCGCTGTTTTTGTGAGTATGTACATAACGAAAATAGAACGCTTTATTTGAGTGGTCACTCTGGTGGTGAGTCCGTTTCTGCAAAGGGAGCTGATGCCTATAAGTCTTTTTGCGGTGTCCCTGTAAGGGGGGGCGATGGTGAAGTATTTGCGGTTCTCTTAGTATTCGATTTAAGCCCAACTTCGTACACGCAAAGCCAAGTAAACTTGATTGAAAATATCTCGACTCTATTACGTTCTGAAATTTTACTAAAAGAAGAAAGAAGAATTTTATACAAAAATAGTTATTTTGATATCATGACAACACTGCTTAATCGGAGAGGCTTATTCCATGAGTTTAATAAAGCAAACATAAGCGATGGAGAGATTGTTTGTTTGTATTTTGATCTAGATAACCTGAAATACATCAATGATACGTATGGTCACTTTAAAGGTGATGATTACATATCAGGCTTTGCGTCATGCATTAAAAACAATTCAAAATACAACATTATATCGGCTAGGGTCGGTGGTGATGAGTTCATTGTCGTCATACATTCTGAAGAGCCTGGTTATGCTTCTGAGTTGCTCGATAGAATTCACGCTGAATTCCGTGACTTTATTGAAAGCTTTCGTTGTGATGATGAGGTTTCACTCGGTTTTTCATATGGATGTGGTACTGCGGATTCTCGAAACTTCAATATCATTAATCTAATAAAGTCGTCTGATGAAAATATGTACCTCAACAAGAAAAACAAGCTGTAGAGTGTGTTTGTCTTGTTTATCTATCAGCTGAGCAAACTAGATTCCGGTTACTGCTTCAGGCAACAAAAAGCCCACTGAACGTGGGCTTTGATGTAGATGTCGTAGCTATCTAAACTAACCTCGAATGATCATTTGCTCGCGTTCAGGGCCTACCGATACCATCACGATTGGCACGCCCATCAATTCTTCGATGCGAGTTACGTAATCTTGTGCTGCTTGAGGAAGGCTCTCAAATGTACGGCAGCCAGTGATGTCTTCCTCCCAGCCTGCCATATCTTCATATACAGGCTTTAGTTCTGCTGTTTGCGGCCAAATTGGGTTCTCAGTGTGCTCACCTGAGTAAGCCGTACAAATCTTAAGTTCAGACAAACCAGACAGGCAATCTATCTTAGTCAGTGCGATTTCAGTCGCAGCTTGCAGGTCAACGCCGTTGCGAGTTGCTACCGCATCAAAGTAACCCATATCACGTGGGCGACCTGTTGTTGCGCCGTATTCGTTAGAGCTTTCGCGGAAGCTGTCTTGCTCTTCCATTGCAGTTACTAGCGTACCAGTACCCACAGATGAGCTGAATGATTTAGCAACCGCAATAACGCGTTCAGGGCGAAGGGCAGGTAAACCACTACCGATACCCGCGTAAGCGGCAGTTACATTAGAAGAGGTCGTCCAAGGGTATTCACCGTAGACAAGGTCACGGCCTGCACCTAATTGAGCTTCAAACAGTAGGTTTGCGTCTTGTGATTGCAGTGCTTTAAGTGGCTCAGTCACGTTGCAAATGAATGGGCGCCAAGCTTTCGTTACTTCAAGTAGCCATTCTGTCATTTCAGAAGCGGTTTGAGTGAAATCACATTGAGGGTATAGCGCTTTTAGTTGAGGCATTTTCCAATCAAGTAAGAATTGAATGCGCTGCTCTAAAATCTCAGGCTGATTTAACCAACCCACAAGAATGCCTTTCTTCATCACACGATCTCCGTACGCTGGTGCAATACCTTGGCGTGTTGAGCCGTAAGCGCCATCACCTAAACGCTCTTCTTCAAGCGTATCTTCAAGGGCGTGCAAAGGCAGACACAATGTCGCGCGGTCTGAAATCGCCGTTTTCACTTTGATACCAGCCGCTTGTACTTCTTCAATCTCTTCAGTTAATGCAGCAGGGCTGATCACCATGCCAGGGCCAAGAATCGCTGTGCAATCAGGATTAAAAATGCCACTTGGTAGCTGGTGCAGTTTGAACGTACCAAAGTCGTTTACTACGGTATGGCCAGCATTGTTTCCGCCTTGAAAGCGAATGCTAGCAGAAGCTTCGTTTGCTAAAAAATCAACGATACGGCCTTTGCCTTCATCGCCCCAGTTAGCGCCTACAACAACAATAGATGGCATAATTTTTCTCCTGACTGATTGAGAAATCATGTTAGGCCTACAAGCTGGATAAGAGAAATTAATTATCTTTATTATCTTGATAAGGATTTCATATATAATGTGGAAAAACACGGAGGGATATGATGCTTGATATTAATTTGTTGAAGACGTTTGTGACGCTAGCGGAATATAAGCATTTCGGGAAAGCGGCGAATGCACTGCACATGACGCAACCCAATGTGAGCTTACACTTAAAGCAATTAGAGCAACAAACGCGTATTAAGTTGATAGAGAGAAGCCCATTTCAACTGACTCAAGCGGGTGAGAGGTTATTGGAAACAAGCCAAAGAACGTTACTCGAACTACAGATTTGTCAGACGGATCTCAATGCTATAAACGACCTTAAAATAGGGACGTTAACCATTGCTGTAAGTGACATCATTTCTCGGTTCTTGTTGATTCGCCCGTTCCAGAAGTTCAAAGCGCAGTATCCGGGTATCGACCTTACCCTATTGAATACCACGTCATCTCAAGCATCGAGTTTGGTTAAGAATGCTCAAGCCGATCTTGGTTTTGTTATTTCCAAAGAGCAACAGAATGAGTCACTGCATTTTGTTGAGCTTCAGGAGTTATCATGGTGTGCACTTGGCGATGGGTTTGAAGTCCAAATTGCGGATAGTCATAAAAAAAATGATGCTAAGGAGGCTGAGTCTGATACAGAGCTAACTTTGATTCTGCTTGGCCACGATACAAGAACTCGTGATTTTATCGATGAAGGTCTGCCAAGTCTTAATTTATCTAATTACAGGGTGATGGAAGTAGGGAGTGTTGACGCCCAAATCGACTGGGCAGAAGCGGGGTTTGGTGTCGCCATCATTCCTGAATTTGCGATATCCACCAAACAGTATTTGAAGTCGAAAATTACACCACTTACCGGATTCTCTAGCACTAGCCTAGGCTATGTCGTTCGACAAAACCAAGTCTTGTCTAAAGCGACCAAGCAACTATTAGGCTGGGTTGATGAGGAAATAAACTGCTCTGATGAGTCAAAATAAAAGCATAAAAATTTTTAGGTAAATAAAGGGCTAAAGTCTTTTGATTCAAAGCTTTGTGTCGTCAATTGTTCAAACCCTATTCAACCCATCAAATTAGACCTGCAAATTTTTAATGCCTTACTAATGTATATGTAACTTATCTGTGTTATTGATAATTTTAATTTTAGCGGGTGAGTTCAAATGCCATTGAGAACGGTGTTGTCGATGAGTTGCATTCGTTTCATGCTCCTAGCCTAATGTTCACTACAGCTACAGCTACAGCTACAAAGAATGAAACAGCACGAGTTATACCACGAGAGCTAGATAGTAAAATACACATAAAAACTTAGATACCCATATTTAGATTAGTCAAGACGAGTTACCTATATGAACATAAAGAAAAAGCTCTATTCACTGGGAATGTTTTCCATCTTCGGCATGATTTCATTGCTGTTTACCACTTCACAATTTGCAGACACAACCGCTCAGATGAGCCAGGCTAAGCAGATTACCAAAGAACTCGAAGTTCGTTTGCTCAACCTGCGCCGTAACGAGAAAGACTTCTTGTTACGTAGCGATTTGAAATATCTCGACAAGTTCGACACCAACTACAACAAATTCTTAGCGTCTGAAGCGCAACTCAACGTGGTACTTAGCGATTTGGGCTTGGTCAACAGCACACGCTTACGACAAGACATTGAAACGTACTACACAAGTTTTGTTCAGCTGGTAAAAGCGAATGAAGTTATTGGATTAGCACGTGATAAAGGTTTGCTCGGGCAGTTTTACGCACAATTGGACAACCTCAGCGCAACGGCCAATACGGAACAAAAAGTCGAGCTATACCGATTTAATGACCTGATTGAAAAGGGGGAATTCGATCCAAGCGTGCTTACCGTGAATTCGAGCGCATTGTTAGATGCTGCAAAGCAAGTAGTCGCGCAGAAGCGAGTTATTGGCTTAAAGCACAATGAAGGTCTGTTGGGGGAAACACGTTCTGCCTCTCACGCTATTGAAAATCAATTTTCAGAGTTCTCAGAAGTACTTGATCGAGAAGCTCAAGAAGAGATGGATCAACGCTCTTTGATAAACAACATCCTGTGTATCACACTACTGTTGACTATCATTGTGTTCAGCT
This sequence comes from Vibrio sp. 5S239, assembly GCF_041439575.1. Classification (NCBI taxonomy): domain Bacteria; kingdom Pseudomonadati; phylum Pseudomonadota; class Gammaproteobacteria; order Vibrionales; family Vibrionaceae; genus Vibrio; species Vibrio sp. 5S239. The sequence continues at coordinate 28,407 of NZ_JBGOOM010000024.1, forward strand.
GGTTAATCGTGCGTTCTATCATTGGTAAGATTGAATCTTTACTCGCGGTTATTAGAAATATTGTGGATTCTAACGACGTGTCAATTCGTTCGCACCTCGACGGCCAAGACGAACTCGGAAAACTAGGGCAATACTTCAACCAACTGCTTGACCAACTAGAGAGTTTGATCGCCGCATCTCAATCTAAGTCACTTCAACTGACACAAAGTACATCTAACATGCATGATGAGTTGGTGTCGGTCATTAAACAGTTTGAAGTGCAAGCAAATCACACCTCAACGATGACAGCATCAGTACAAGAAATGGTGCTAACTATCGGTGAAATCTCAGAGAGCACATCGGTCGCCGCAGAAGGTGTACATCAAGCTAAAGTGAATGCCGATAAAGGACGCGAAGTCGTGGTAGATACCATTGACAACATCACACGTTTGTCTGAACGCCTTTCAAGCAGTCAAGACTCCATTAGTTCGTTGAACCATCATGTTGATCAAATTGGTGATGCGGTGAACATCATCCAAGGCATTGCAGAACAAACCAATTTACTGGCATTGAACGCAGCAATTGAAGCAGCGCGAGCAGGGGAACAAGGGCGAGGCTTCGCCGTTGTTGCCGATGAAGTTCGAGCACTCGCAAGCAGAACGCATCAGTCAACAATGGAAATCACCAGTGTAGTAACCGCAATCCAAAGCCAAATGCATGCCTCGATGACTGAAATTGGCGAATGCAACCAGCAAGGGCAACTGACGTTAAAAGATTCGGAAGAGTTAGACGGAAGCTTACAATTAATCTTGAGTGATATGGAAAGCATCCAAGGAAACTCCGAGCGTATTGCTTCTGCTATTGAAGAGCAGGGTGCCGTAATGGCACAAGTGAGCGATTCGATCACGGAATTGAATACTATCTCTAACGACAACAATGCATCAGCTCAACACTGTTTAGTTGAAGTTGATAAAGTAGCTGAACAAGCCAATGATATGGATAGGGCGGTCGCGCAGTTTAAGACGTCATAGATCGCTCTGATAGAGAAGCGATATTCAACAAAACGTTGTATCGCAAGCAAGAACTAAAAGGCGCAGTTTATCTGCGCTTTTTTATGCTCGAAACAAATACTAAAGGCTAATTTGATAAGATGAAAATGACAGGGAAGTGACGTTATAGAATGAAAAGCAGTGCCATTTTGATCTTAATGGTAGTAGTAACAGGGGGGGATAGTGGGGAGCTGTTTAGTTTTCTAAATCAATAACAACTGTAAAAGAAGAATAAGGCATTCCAAAATGGCCTTAAGTATATGGGAAATCGACCTAAAATGATGACAAACTGTCTATAAAGTAGCGTATCAACTTAATTAGATCGAGGGCCACATTTTCAATTAGTGGTTAAGCCTCAGAAGGGAAAAAGACAAATGCATTACGATGTATTCAATGGAGATGCAGATGGCATCATCGCGTTATTGCAGCTGCGTTTAAGCGAGCCAAAAGACAGTGTGTTGATCTCAGGTGTCAAGCGAGACATTAAATTAGTGTCTCAAGTGGTCACTCAAATGGTCGAGCAGGGAAATGTTTTGTCTGTCGCGGTATTGGACGTATCCATGGAGAAAAACCTATCAGCGTTACACAACCTGTTAGATGCCAATATTGATGTATTCTATTGCGATCACCATCGCACGGGAGAAGTTCCGAGATCTCAGCACCTGGAGACTCTTGTTAATACAGCGCCAGAGTGCTGTACCAGTTTGTTGATAAATCAAAAGCTAAACGGTGAGTATGTAGCATGGGCAATTGCCGCGGCTTTTGGTGATAACCTTAAAACGGTTGCAACACAGTTAGCGGTTGAAAATGGATTTGATGACCCCCAAATCGCTTTTTTGGAAGAGCTGGGTACTTTGGTTAACTATAACGGTTACGGTACGTCATTGAGCGACCTACACTTCACGCCTATTACGCTTTACCAAACTCTTTATCAATATCCAAATCCATTTCACCTTTTGGATGACAAAGACTCCGTGTTTTATCGCTTGCGCGCGGCTTATCAAAATGATCATCAACAATTATCGAACCTAGTCCCAGTATATGAGAGTGAAGTCGTTCGTGTGTTTGAACTGCCGGGAGAGGCTTGGGCAAGACGCATTAGTGGTGTATTTGGTAATGAGATCGTAAATCAAGACTCCCATCGTGCACAAGCGGTGTTAACGAAAAATCAAGATGGTAAATCTTACACGGTGAGCCTGCGGGCACCATTATCAAACAGAACCGGTGCCGATGAAATTTGCTCTAGCTTCGCAACGGGTGGCGGTAGAAAAGCAGCGGCAGGTATCAACCAGCTTAGTGAAGTAGACAAAGCGAACTTTATCTCACTAGTTGAACGCTATTATTGTCCCGGGAGTAGGGTATAGAAAGCAAATGGCGATCTCCCCACAAAGATTGTTTTAATATTCATCTTGTTATCATTGCGAAAGACACACGCTTACGTTTGGTATGGACCGCCAGTTAAATGAATTAACCAATAAAGAAAGCCCCCAATAATTGGTGACCAACTATTGAGGGCAATTCAATTTAGTTGTTGCGTGGGGCTTTCGTTTTAGCTTTTAAACTCACTATGATTTTAAACAAGTAGAGTAAGCGCGTAGGCTTTATACGTTGAATGAGTTGACTAGGCTTTGACACACGTGATCAGTGCATTTCCTGAAATGTTATCCCAAGGCAATAGCTTATCGTAATCGTGTTCGAAGATATGAACATCAAAATAGGGCTCCAATATTTCGATCAACTGTTTGAACGAGAACGCCACCATCGGGTGTTCATCATTCCAAACTTGTGTTTTACCTGCGGTGGTTTTCTCAATCGTGAGTTTTAACGCCTGCTTGCTGCTTTCACCCGAGTAATACCAACCGGAACGGAAAGTAAAATTGTCTTGTTCTTGGTTCGTTGTGTGTCTAACAAACAGGTCGTTGTTGATCTTCTCTTTGTCTACTACATTGAAGCAGAATATACCGCCTTGCTTAAGTGCTCTGTGAACGCTCGCAATGCATTCTTTCAATTTGTCTATGCCGTCGTTGTAATGGATTGAATATAAGAAGCAAGTAATCAGATCCAGAGGTTCAAATACTTCAAAGTTGCTCATGTTCTGCAAAGAGAATTTGGCTTCAGGACAACGTAATTGAGCAATGTCTAGCATAGGTCTATTCAAATCAAGGCCGTTGCTTTGATAGCCAAAATCAATAAAGTGTCGAACATGTGGGCCAGTACCACATCCAAGGTCTAAGTGCGTTTTACCTTCGTTGCCAAAAATCTGATGTAGCCTACGAACGCAGTTACTCTGAGTTTGGTAGTCAATGTCGACGCACATTAAATCGTAGTAACCAGATAGGTCGGTATAGAGTACATTGGCGGACATAGTTACCTGCAGCATTTGCTGAAAAAATGGGGGTGGCGCATGTTAAACTAGTACTCGAAAATAACAAGAAAATATTAGATTAACTTCTCGACTTAAATAGCGATTACGCTCATTTCTAAAACAATTCTCATTGCTCTTCATTTGTAGGTTATAGGTTATAGGTTATAGGTTTGCAGTTACGCTGTTATTCTATTTTCTAGCGACTTGACTATTTTTTTATTGAAAACAGATACTTTGAGTAAAGAACCGTGCCATGCTATTGGTTGTTTTATTGTTATTTGAGTGTTAAAAATGGAACGGAAATGAATGCAGCGACACTATATAGTAAAACCATGATATCCATGATTTATGAAGGTGGCGCCAGTTTACATTGTCGAAATGGGTTAAGAGTTTATTAAGGAAAATGAATCAGCTATGGAAATAAAAATCGACGACTTGTCGGGCGGGGAAGTGATTGAGTTACTAGAAGAACATTTAGCGGATATGTATGCGACTTCTCCACCTGAGAGTGTACACGCGCTGGATATTAAAGCCTTGAAATCACCAGAGATTACTTTTTTCAGTGCTTGGAAAGACAACCAATTACTCGGGTGCGTTGCTATTAAAGAGCTTGATCACAACCACGCAGAGCTTAAATCGATGCGAACTTCTCAATTTGCGAGGCAGTCCGGTGTAGCAAGCAAGTTGTTACAACACGTTTTGGACACAGCCATTATTCGCCAGTATCAACGAATAAGTTTAGAAACGGGGTCGGAAGCATACTTTAAACCTGCTCGTAGTTTGTATGAGAAATTTGGCTTTGATTATTGTGAACCTTTCGCGGATTACCGATTAGATCCAAACAGCCATTTCATGAGCATTGCAGTGTGATGAATTGAGCTGTGGGGTTATTAACATGGCCAAAGCCCTCAATATTTAGAAAATAAAAAGGTTGCTCTCAGCAACCTTTTTATTTGGTTATCAGTGATTCTTCTTAATCGTTAACGGGTTGCTATTTCTGCGAAAATGGCTTCAGCGTCGACAATTCCGCCTGAGATGGAAAGCGTATTAAAAGGAACCAAATCTTCAGGGCTTGATGGCTTCTGGACAAGCTGTTCCGGATAAGTTTTAGAGTGCTCCATTAACATTGCTTTGAGCTCTTTTACGGATAAATCAGGGTAGCGAGACCAAACCAGCGCAGCAATACCAGAGACCACTGGAGCAGCCATGCTGGTACCACTTTTCGACCCGTAAGTGTTGCCAGGTGTGGTTGATAGAATGCGATATCCCGGCGCGAACACATCAACGGATTCCTGACCAAAGTTACTGAAGCTAGCGACGAGTGCTTCATCAATGTATTTTGCTGATGCCCCCACATCTAACCACGTTGAAATTGGCTTTGAACGGTAGTTTTTTGTATAACGGTTTGGAAAACTTGGTTTGATGTCGTTGTCACTACGGCTATTTCCCGCAGAGTGAACGATGAGAACCCCATGACGAGCAGCATAACGGAATGCGTGATCGACGACGTATTTACGTGGCGAGTAGCTTTTCCCGAAGCTCATATTAATGATTTTCGCACCATTATCTACGGCGTAACGCACGGCATTGGCGATATCTTTGTCTCGCTCATCACCATTAGGCACCATACGCAACGCCATGATCTGAGCATGATCTGCCACGCCATCGATACCCACGGAGTTGTTACGTTCAGCTGCGATGATTCCGGCGACGTGTGTTCCGTGTGAACCGACTGGGCCTTTCACATCATTATTACCGTAACCTTTTTCCCAAGGGTTAGTGATGTCATCTAAAACGATGTCTGCACGAGTGTCAAAATCAAGATTAAGGTGGAAATCTAAAGAGTCTTGATAACGGCTACGACGTGATTCTAAATATTCGAACGAGTACCACGAGTCAAATATATTCAAGAGTCCTTCAGCTGCAGAGACAACATTTGCATTGTCATGATTCAACAAAACTTGTAGCCCTTCGACTGAAAAGTCGCTGTGTTCAGTGAACTTAAGAATATCTGTTTTGTAGTGATCAGCTTGCTCAAACGCAATCGTCACACGACTCAACGAATCTTGACTATCTTTTAACGCTGACAGGTAATCATCTTCAACCGCTTGATAGTATTTTTGCTTCTTTCGCGGAATCCAATGCCCATTCTCTTTTAAATCAAGGTATTTTTTGTACTCTCGGGTTACTTCTAATGTGTCGTGGTCAACGTTAATACCAAGCGAGTTACCCAGATAGTTCCAGCCATGTATATCATCGATATACCCATTGCCATCATCATCTATACCATTATCTGGGATCTCATTTTCGTTGGTCCAAAGTTTATTCTTTAGATCTTCGTGTGTGATATCAACCCCCGAATCAAGAACAGCAACGATAACTGGTTGCGGCTTAAGAGGTGGCATTAAGTAATCGTACACAACATCGGAACCTACGCCTTGCAACCTTGTGTAACTTGCCGATAGGTTAAACCAATCACCACGTTGCTCATCAGCGGCACTCATTGTTCTCAGAGAGAAAAGTGAAGGTTTGATGGTTTTTCGCGAGTAATCCTCAACAATCGTACCTTTTACGTTTTGAATAAAGGGAGAGTTAATGGCTTGCGGATCCGTATTGTTGTTTATCGTTGACGCGGAAACATGAGCTGAAGCCATAATGGCTAAAGTAAGGGTGGTAAGTGTGTGTCCTTGATTCATCTGTGTTGCATCCTTATTGTTGTGTGGCTAAAACTGACTCCTTCGAAAACTGTGCGAAAAAGCACGTGTTAAGTCAGTTATTTGATCGGGAAACGCCCGTTCAAAAATCACTCAAACGGTAGTATGCAATTAGATTTGTATCATTCTTTCAATCAATGAAATTGCAGTAAGATCTCACTGTGGTCGATTTTTAGGGTTCAAAATTTGAGCTGAATTCTATTAATAAATGTAACATTTATTAAATTGAAAGGGGGTAGTTAAAATTCTTAAAAATCAATTGATTAGTTTGTTAATTGACAAGTTGTACGGGGCGAATTGTTATTCTCAGTATCATATAGAATGGCCGTGGTTTTCCAGGAGCTTTACGAGACTAAATGGGAGCTTCTTCAATTGAACCGTCGTATTAGCTAATCATGGCTCTGCCTATTTGATTGTCAAACCTATCTCACGGTGAGCGCCTGCTCAGTCGTCGTTGGTATGCACCTGAATTGACTTCACATAAACCTGCCAAATTAGTTGGTTTTCACAAGCTTATAAAAAGAATTGTGCGAACAATTTTGGTAGATTATGGATATTACAGACATCCAGTGAGCCGCAATGAAAATTCTTCACACGTCCGATTGGCACCTTGGCCAAAACTTCTACAATAAAAGCCGAAAGAATGAACATGAACGGTTTTTGCAATGGTTGCTAGAGCAAGTGACTGAACATGATATCGACGCGATTATCGTCGCCGGTGATATTTTCGATACCAGCACTCCACCAAGCTATGCTCGCGAGATGTATAACAAGTTTGTTGTAGACTCGAATAAGATTGGCTGTCAACTGGTGTTATTGGGTGGTAACCATGATTCGGTTTCAGTGCTTAAAGAAACACAGCAATTACTGAAGTATATGGGTGCAGATGTGATTCCGAATACTAATGAAGATCATGCGACTCAGGTTGTCGAGTTGAAAGGTAAGAGTGGCAAGGTTGAAGCTTTAGTCTGTGCGATTCCTTTTATCCGCCCTCGTGATGTTTTAACTAGCCAAGCGGGTGTCAAGGGGGTGGAACGTCAGAAACAACTGGGTGATGCGATCAAACAACATTATCAAAGCGTCTACGATGCGGCCGTTGCTAAGCGTAATACTTTCGAAAATCGCGACACAATGCCAATCATCGCAACAGGGCATTTGACCGCCATGGGTGTTAAGCAATCTGATTCGGTGCGTGATATTTATGTTGGTAACCTTGATGGTTTTGCTGCAGATGGTTTCCCAAATGCTGATTATATTGCTCTAGGCCATATTCATCGCCCTCAAGTGGTCGCTAAGCGTGAACACATTCGTTACTGCGGCTCGCCAATTCCGCTCAGTTTTGATGAACTGAAATCTAAAAAGCAAGTGTGTGTGGTTGAGTTTGTTCAAGGTGAGCGCTCGATTTCTCAACTTGAAGTACCGATATTCCAACCTCTGGCCGAAATCAAAGGCGATTTGAGCGAAATTGAATCTCAACTGAATCAATATATTGATATGGAAGAGGAGCAAAGCGTATGGTTGTCGATAGAAGTTCAAGCGCAAGATTACTTATCGGATTTGCAAGAGCGCATGCGCGCGTTAACCGAAGGTTTAAACGTTGAAGTGCTTCAGTTAAGAAGAGCAAGAGAACGCCGCAACCAAGCGTTAGAACACGAATCTGCCGAAACCTTAGCGGAACTCACGCCAATGGATGTGTTTGAAAAACGTATCGCCCTTGAAGAGTTTGAAAGTGACACCGAGAAAGAACGCTTAGAAAGAATGACTGTCAAGTTTAAGCAAGTGATTGCCGAAGTTTCTCACGGAACTGACGGTTTAAACGGTTCAGAAGAGTAATTCAGAATGAAAATCTTAAGCTTAGAATTTGAAAACCTAAACTCCTTAAAAGGTCGCTGGAAACTCGATTTCACAAAGTCACCTTTTGCCGAAAATGGCTTGTTCGCGATTACTGGCCCAACTGGAGCCGGTAAAACCACGATTCTTGATGCGATGTGTTTGGCACTGTTCCACCGTACACCACGTTTGAAAAGTATTGCCAAGGGCACCAATGAGCTGATGACACGTGGTACAGGTGAGTGTTTTGCTGAGATTGAATTTGAAGTAAAAGGTAAAACTTACCGCTCCAATTTTCACCATAAGAGAGCGCGCGGCAAACACGATGGGGCACTGCAAACACCGACCTGTGAGCTTGCAGATGCAGATAGCGATGATATTTTAGAAACGCAGCTGACTAAGAAGATTAAGAGGGTTGAAACCGTAACGGGTTTGGATTTTTCTCGATTCACTAAATCGATAATGTTGTCGCAAGGCGAGTTCGCTGCTTTCTTAAACGCAAATGCTAACGACAGAGCTGAGTTACTTGAAGAGTTGACTGGTACAGAAGTCTACAGCTTGATTTCAGAACGGATTTACGATCACTTTAAATCGAGTGAAGAGTCACTTAATCACCTTAAAGCCAAGGCCGAGGGGGTGAGTCTGTTAACGGAAGAACAAATTCAAGAGTTGATAACGGATCGCGATAGATTAGAAGCAGAGCAAGCTGTGTTGGCTCAGCAACTGGTCGAATGGAATGCCCATTTAAGCTGGTGGAAAGACGTAACCAAAACTGACTTGGCTATCGTCAATGGTGAGCAAGACTTAAAACAAGCACAAGATAACCTATCTGAAAACCAACCCTCACTGGATCGCTTAGCTAAAAGCGAGCCTGCAGAAAAATTGCGCCCACTGTATAAAGATGTGCAACGCAGCGATCAAGATGTGCAAGTGACTCAAGCCAACCTTGAATGCAGCACGAAAAGATTAGCTGAGCGAGATGCAGAGAAATCAGCTGCTAGTGACAAGCTTAAAACGCAAAGCGCGCTGGTTGAGCAAATAAAACAAGAACAACAAGATCAAGAGAAGATCATTGAGCAAGTTCGACCGCTAGACAACCAAATCTCAGTATTCAAAGACAAACAAGTCACGGCTGAGAAAAACGTTAAAGCTTTGAATCAACAAGAGGTTGAACAACGTCACAAACATACAGTACTCAGCCAAGCCATCGCTTCTGTTCAGCAACAAGAAAAGATCCATGCACAGTATTTAGAGACGCATCAAGCCGATAAGCAACTCGAAAAATATCTAGGGCAATGGCAATTCAAGGTCGATCAAGTTCGAGCCCTTGAAACGCAGCACACTGAATTATTAAGTAATGTTCAAGGTGCCAACAAAGCGTTAGAAACACAGCAAACGCTAGTACAGACATCTCGAGAGTTGAAACTTACACAAGACAAAACATTGGCTGAACGAATTGCTGTCGAGAATGACGCCAAGCTTAAATGGGACACACTGCAGCAACAAAACAGTGAAGGGGCACTGAATGAAAGCAAAGATCTGCTTGAATATTGGAGCCGTCATACCAACACGCTGGTCGATATCAATCGTGGTTACCTACAAGCCACTCAGCGTATTGCAGTTAAAGAAGCTGAGCTTTATAACCACATTCATTGGTCGGATAAATTGACGAAAGAGCGTGAATTTTTGGTGGAGCGTTACCAAAAAAACAAAACGTCACTTGAACGATTGATTCGTTTAATTGAGCAAGAAGGCGAACTCGCGAAGTATCGCGCGGCGTTGCAGCCGGGGATGGATTGTCCATTGTGTGGTTCAGCCAACCATGCGATTGAACAGTCACAAGATCTGACGGATTTGATTTCACAAAAAAAACGTGAAGAACAAGCTCTCGCGGTTATTGAAAAAGAAGGCACTGAACATCGCCAGCAGTTGGATTCGATTGTACCAATCATTAATGGGATTAAAGATGAGCTTAAACGTACGCAGGCTGATGTTGAACAAGCAAAGTTAAATTGGGCAAACACCTTAAATAAACTTGAACAAGTGTATGTGAGTTTTGTGTCTCAAGGTGGCTTGCTAAACGTCAAGCTACCGTCTATTGAGGCACTAGGTGATAGTGAAACGGTAAGCTTTTTTACTGAATCTTGTGAGCAACAGCTTAACGAAGTTATTCACCAGTTACGTGCCGTGATTGATGCGAAAAATGTTTACCTAGACGCTGAAAAACAACGTACAACCGCAAGCATCATGGCCAATAAAGCGCAGGCGAACTTGGAGTTATCGGAACAACGTCTAACGGATCTAACTACGAAAACGCAGGCTCAGGTTGATCAAGCTGAAAAGTGCGCCCAATCCAAAGCATTGCAGTGGACTGAACTTAAAGAAAGTATTGCTGAGACCTCGATTGAGGCGCCAGAACTTGAACATATTGACGCTTGGTTTGCTCAAAAAAAGGAAGCTTCTGATTTATGGCAAGCGACGAAGCTGCAACACGATGAGTTAGATAAACAGTTGATTAGTAAGCGTGCCGAGCTGACAGCACTCGATGACAAATTGGAATCGCTAACCAACGAGACCGCTAACGCAAACCTTGAGGTTGAATCTTTAACTAAAGAGCTAGCGTCGATCACTGAATCAAGAAAACAATTGTTTGGTGATAACGATGTTCAGTCAACGATTCAAGCAATGAAGCAAAAAATGAGTGATGCCGTCACTAACCTTGAAGTATCTCAAACAGAATTCAACGGTTGTGAACGCGAACATCTAAAAGAACAAACTAAGCACGCCAGTTACACCGAAGAATTGGCGACAAAACAACAGGCACAAGTTGAAATGAAGCAATTGTGGGACCAGGCGTTAGCGTCGAGTCCTTTCGCAACTGATGCCGACTTTGAGTCTTCACTGCTTGATGAAGCGTTAACCGCACAACTGCGAAGCTTGAAGAAGACACTTGATGAAGCAATCGTGAGTGCTCAGGCAAGGTTGAACAGTGCCAAAGCTAATCGATCTGAGCTGCAAGATCATGAAAAAGCCGCAACGTGGAGCACCACACCGCAAAGTGAAGTCGAGCAGGCGACGGTTGAATATCAAAACAAACGACAGAGCCATGCTTCTCAAATTGGTGCAATTTCTGCGAATTTAGAAACGGACCGTCAAAACCGTAGTAACCAACAAGATCTGTTTAAGCTAATTGAAGCACAGCAATTAGAGTTTGATGATATCTCACGTTTGAACTCTTTGATTGGTTCCAGAAATGGTGACAAATTCCGTAAGTTCGCTCAAGGCTTAACCCTTGAGAATTTGGTATATCTAGCTAATAAGCAGTTGCAACGTTTGCATGGCCGTTACGAGTTACAACGTAAAGCGGATGACGGGTTAGAACTGCAAGTGTTAGATACCTGGCAGGGCGACGTGATGCGAGATACCAAAACGCTCTCGGGTGGTGAAAGCTTCTTGGTGAGTTTGGCATTGGCATTGGCGCTATCTGACCTTGTGAGCCACAAGACCAGTATTGATTCACTGTTCCTCGACGAAGGCTTCGGCACGCTAGACAGCGATACCTTGGATATTGCCTTAAACGCATTAGATAACTTGAATGCTTCAGGCAAGATGATTGGTGTAATAAGCCACGTTGAAGCATTGAAAGAGCGTGTCCCGGTTCAGTTGAAAGTAACTAAGCACTCAGGCCTTGGTGTGAGTGAAATGGAATCTCAATACAAAGTGACTGCTTAATTAAAAGTTACCGATCAGTTAACAGTTATGGCTTAATTATTAGGTGCCCGACTTAGTTGTTACTCCTTCTCGAGAGTGACGAAGTTGGGCATATTCATAATATCTTTGTCGACATTGTTTAATTTGGGTTCGTTCATAAAAAGATGTGACTGTTTGTTGTTCTACTTTGTTTTTCGCTAATTTGAGCGAATACAACAGTAGGATAGAAGCCGCCCTAACCGTCATCCCCTAAGGCGAGACTCGAGTATCGTCGAAAGCTTCTCTCTGATAATCACATCTTTCATTTCTTCAGTTAATATTTCTATCTGCAGATAACTCATGTATAAAGGCGGCATGAAGATACCTAAAAGAATACAGCCCTTAGTTGACGATGGTTTAGTCGACGAGGTGACAAGCCAACTCATGAGTGGCAAAGAAGCATCAGTGTACATAGTACGCTGCGGCGATACGATCCGTTGTGCCAAGGTTTATAAAGAAATAAGCCAACGTAGCTTTAAGAAAGCAACAGCCTATCGAGAAGGGCGAAAGGTCCGTAATAGCCGTCGCGCTAGAGCCATGGAAAAAGGGTCTGGTTTTGGTCGTGAGCAACAAGAAAAAGTATGGCAAAGTGCTGAAGTTGATGCCTTATATAAACTGGCAGAAGCGGGCGTAAGGGTACCGCAACCTTTTGGTTGTTTCGATGGCGTGTTGCTAATGGAGTTGGTTACCGATGACGATGGCTATGTCGCACCTCGATTGAACGATGTCGTGATGCCCGCTGAACAAGCGATTGAAGATCACCAAGTGATGATGAGCTACGTGGTGAAAATGCTATGTGTTGGCCTGATTCATGGCGATTTGTCTGAGTTCAATGTTCTTGTAGATGAATATGGTCCAGTGATCATCGATTTGCCGCAAGCCGTCGATGCTTCTGCAAATAATAATGCAGAGTGGATGTTGACTCGTGATGTTAATAATATCCGTGACTATTATGCTCAGTTTGCGCCCGAGTTATCAACGACAGAGTACGCCAAGGAAATGTGGGCATTATATGAAAAAGGTGATCTAAAGCCAGACAGTAAGCTTACTGGTGAGTTTAAGGAAAGCGATGATTTGGCGGATATCGAAGCTATCATGCAAGAAATTGACTCTGCGAGAATCGAAGAGCAACACCGGAGAGATCGTGTAAAAGAGGCCAAAGACGGGGTCGATGAGAGTAAGTTTAATTGGTCTGAGTAATCGTACTCATTCAGACTTGTACTGATCAGTTTTGGGCGTTATTTGACCGCTTATATGCCTCTGTTTTTGAAATGATAGCTTTAGTGTCAACGAGCCGCTTTAACCAAATTAACCCAGCAGAGTCACAACTCTGTTGGGTTTTCTGTTTTTACTCACTACCACGTCAATTGCTCACCATTGTAGGCGTAAAAATTGCCACTGCTCTTTGGCGTTGCACCGCTAATAATCTTAACCAGTTGATGAGCGACGTAATCCGATTTGAACAGCTTTCCTTCTGGAACATTCGCCTGAAAAGGCTTTGAAAGTGATGTGTCGGTTGTTCCTGGGTGCAGTGCTAAGACTGTTCCTTGCTTTATAGTCCGTCGCCATTCAATCGACATGGTTTTAATGAACATATTCAACGCCGCTTTCGATGAACGGTAGCTGTACCAACCGCCTAATCTGTTATCTGAAATACTGCCGACTTTGGCTGAAACGACGGCGAACTTTGGATTGTCGCTGGATTTGAGAATCGGAGTGAAATGCTTAGCCAACAACAGGCTTGGTAACGTATTGACCGAGATATTTTTCAGAAAAAATTCTGGTGCAATGGACGACAAGTTCTTTTCTGGCCCAAGGTCTGGTGTGTGAAGCATCCCTACACAGTTGATTAACCAATCAAGTCGATTAAATTTTGCGCTCAGTTGTGCGACTTCCGCTTCGCTGGTTGCGTCGAGTTGATGCCAATGAAGTCGTTTGTCTTCAAGAGTAGGCCGTTGATAGTGGTAAGTCGCGTCTACATGTACATCAAGAAAATCAAAATGAGACAGTTCAGACAAGAGGCGTTGAACGACAGCGGAACCAATACCGCCACTCCCACCAATAACCAATACTTGTAGTCTGAGTTGTTCCACCATTATAAGTTCTCCAAGTTCATCAGTCGTTGTTCTGCGGTGTCGAGAATGGCTTGTTGGTCTTGTTCGTCCATATTGTCCCAAGATCGATAAAGCATGCCCATTCTAGGGTTTCGGTTTAACTCATCACGATGTAGGTTCATAAAGCGCCAGTACAAGCTGTTGAACGGACAAGAGGCTTCACCACTGCGCGCTTTTATTTGGTAATGACAGCCTTTACAGTAATCACTCATACGATTGATGTATGAACCACTGGCAGCATAGGGCTTAGTTCCTACGATACCTCCATCAGCAAATAGCGCCATCCCTCGTGTATTTGGCATTTCGACCCATTCAATCGCATCTACGTAAATGCCAAGGTACCAACCGTCGACTTGGTCAGGGTCTATGCCAGTTATCAAACAGAAGTTGCCAGTGATCATCAGCCTCTGAATGTGATGTGCATAAGCAAACTCAAGAGATTGACCAATTGCATGCTTCATGCAATTCATTTTGGTTTGACCATCCCAAAAGTAATGAGGTAATTGTCGGTTGGCTGAATAATGGTTTTTATTGGCATAAGCGGGCATGTTAGCCCAATACACGCCACGAATGTATTCACGCCAACCGAGTATCTGACGTACGAAACCTTCCACCTGCGCAATATCGATGCTTGCTTTATCTTGAGCTTTAGAGGCTTCATAAGCCGAGAGTGCCGCATCAATGACTTCGCGAGGGCTGAGCAGCTTGCTGTTCAATGTGAAGGAGAGGCGACTATGATACAAACTCCACCTTGCATCGTGTTCTGTGATCATTGCATCTTGAAATTGACCGAACAATGGCAAGCAGACTTGGCAAAAATGGGCGAGTAGAGACAAGCTTTGAGCACGGTTCACTGGCCATAAGAGTTGACTGTCATCTTCGCCAATCGTTTTAACGTGATGCCGCTCGATACGCTTCAAAATGTCCGAGATATTGTTAGCGAACATCAAAGGCTGTGGTAAGTTGCTAATGTCTTGCTTCTTAAGCTTTTTACGGTTATTGGCATCGTAATTCCACTTACCACCAACCGGTTTTTCATCTTCCAACAGAATGTTAAAACGTTTTCTCATTCGGCGATAGAAGTGTTCCATCATGATGTGTTTATCTTGCGGGAACTGCGTTTCTATCTCCTCAAACGGAAATAAGAAGTGCTCTGTATCGCAACACCCTTTGGTGACATTGGTTAGCTTGAGCTTCGCCATTTGCTGAAGCAGACGATATTCATCTGGCCTCTGGTATTCGAACTTGTCAGCATCGAACTCGTGTACATAGTGTTGAAGTAGGCCGTCTAGGTTTTCAAATTGCGCCGTGTCATCCAGTGTTAAATGCAGCACCTGATGACCTTGTTGGGTGAGTTCTTTAGCGAAGTAAGACATGGCGGAGAAAAATGCCACGACTTTCTGAATGTGAGAATCAACGTAATCGGTTTCTTGTTTGAGCTCTGCGATTATGTAAATGACATCATCGTTAACTTGCTGAAACCAAGAGTGCTCAATGTTGAGTTGGTCACCTAAGATCAGGCGCACAGTATTGAATTTCATAACACGTCCTAGTTTATAAACGTATGGTGTGAATCGTAGGTATCAGTTTGATAAGCAAATCAAATTATTGTGATTTATTAGCTATTAGATGACTACGCGCTGACAAGCCGCCAAGATCACAAATTATTTTTGAGAGACAGAGATAGGAAGGGTTTAGTTTAGGTCAAAAGCAAGATATAAAGAGGTCAGCATAAGCCAACCAATAATACCGATAGAGGTTGGCAGTGACGTTGGTTTTATACCAAAACAGTTATTCCATAGGAACCACGAGAATGTCGACCGGAGATGTGTCGATAAGCTGCTTTGAATGGGAAATGATTTTGTGCCAAAAATCATGATGGTGCCCACACAGCAATAGGTCTACCCCGTGTGTTTCAATCGTGTTTTTGAGCTTATCGTTCAAATCCCCTGTACCCACAAATATATGTTTAATTGGCTGGTTGGCGTAAGTTTCGAATACTCTTAACTTTGTTATCGCATCTTCATTGAAAGGTAAATCAATATTATCTTCATGAATATCAACGAGTTCTGGGTAAATTTCTCCGTGAGTCCCGTCGATATAGACAAACGAAATGCTTGCTTCTAGTTTGTCTGCGAAGAAGATCGCTTTATCAATGAGGATTTTAGTGTCGTCAGTTAGCTCAAGTGCGACCAGAATATGTCGGTATTCCATAATTAAAGCCTATTGTTGTGAGTGATGTACTAAGCATAGTTTTTGTTTGAGCAAATGATATCGAAGGGATCTCATATTGGCGAAAATCATCATGCAAAGATCTTCTAAACACTTTCACATATATATCACTTTGATTGATAAGAAATTTACAAAAGGTTGTTATAGTGATGCGAGTTCGATGCTCGACAAAGCCATGAGAAGGCATATCAAAGCCACATATCGTTACTTTACGTGATTCGACAGATCAATCGCTAATAACTAAGAGACATCCATGACCGTACTACTCACTATTCCCACTCGAACATTAGGCTTTGATTACGACATTGAAATTAGTGACTGGTCGCAAAAGCTCATTGGTTTTCATGTGCTTAAAGATGAACGACGCCCGCTTGATGGTGGGATTGGCTTAAGTTTAAATCTCATTGAGCAATTTGATGTAACTGGTCGCTGGTTAGATTCGTTGCCGGCTCGGTATCGTGAAATCACAGACGATTTTCCAGAGTACCAATATCAAATGTTGTGGTTAGCTGCGAATACGTATGAAGCGGCACAATTGTTGGAATTACGTCCGGTTATTTTGGCATTGATCTGTATGAAATACAGCGTCGATAACCAAAGTGCATTGGATCTGAGCCGTTTAGGGCAAAAGAAAATTCTCGCAAAACTGGGGTTAGATAGCAGTAAAGCAACGCTTAAGTTCATCGATAAGTTAGAATTACACTACAATGTGGGTGATGAGCTTGACCATATTGTACGTATTCTTGAACCGCTGCAAAGGCGCGTCCTCAAGTTCAAGCATTACTCTAAAGTGGGTTATACTGCCTTGCGGTTGGATCAGGTTCATCCGTTTTTAACTGGCAGCCGATTGGGTATCGCAATGGTTGAAGAGGGAAGGCTCAATACACCGTCGAAAATGGCTATGTTTCAAGATGCGATATTATTGGGGCAGGATTTAGACATCGATGACCCTCTGCGTTCAATCACCAGCCAGAACTCATTTGCAATGTTTGAACAACTTCATGATCGTTGGACAGAGCAGCGTCAGTTGCGTCGTTTAGAGGGAAATCGCCCTGTAGATATGGATATACCTTATCCTGTTCCGTTGTTAGGTAATGATAATATCCACCCCATTATCGATTACTACGATCTTGAGCAAGAGGGCGTGGAGCAAAAACACTGCATTGGTGTATATCATAACCGCATCATGAGCGATCGCTATATCGCGTTTCGTATGTTTAAACCACAAAGGCTAACCATAGGTTTGCGCCGAGCTCCTAACAAGTCGTTTCCTTTTGAAATCGACCAAATCTGCGGGAAACGTAATGCGCCACCTACAGAGGCAGCGCGACGAGTCATCCTCGATTGGCTAGAAGCGAGCAAAATACAGTTGAAACAGAAAATACAATCGCTTTAATATAGTGAGCTAAGTTGCTTATTGAGAGGGCGATCAGACAAAAAAGTGGTATTTAGACAATGTGACCAACACTCGTCTACTGGAAATGCATCAACCTGCAAATTCTAGTGTATATATACCCGATATCTTGCTGCTAAATCAGGCAACTAACGGTTATATAAGCTATCAGTACGATTTATTACTGCAGTGGTTGAGCAACAAGCTTATATTGACTAGAATGACGCACTTTTTTTATTTACGCACATACAGGTAATGAACATGAGCGATACTAATTCAAAACCAGCTTTACCAGATCATCTTGCAGGCAACCCACGCAGCCCACATCACGTGGCTGAGTGTTTCGAATACCCAATCGGCATTCGTCTAAATGGTAAAGAGCGTACGGATGTTGAAGAATACTGCATCAGCGAAGGTTGGGTTAAGATCCCTTCTCCTAAAGCGCTAGATCGTCGTGGTCAACCTATGCTTATTACTCTTAAAGGTACTGTAGAAGCGTTCTACATCGAAGAGTAATCGTTGGAGTAACTCGCTAATCTTTGGTGTCATTATCAAATATAGAGTTACCAAGCGTTATCACTTTAAAGGGCTTAGAGAATTCTAGGTCCTTTTTGTTTTTCTGCATTTTCAATTGCTACAAGACTACTGTCTGTTACTCCCTTACTGAGGGCTAACTGACTGAACCTTATATTCAAACTGGAAAGATCATGGAAGAAAGAAGCCAAGCTTATCTCGATAGCTACCTAAGCACATTGCCAGCCGAAGTGGCTTCGCAATACACCTCTTTTAGTGCCGACTATTACTGTGCCGACGAATACAACGCCAACTTGTGTGCACAGTTGATTCTTAAAGGTGAAAAACAAGCGTCTTGCAGCCTTGAATATTGGTACAGCCATGAAGGGGAAGCGATGCCTGTCGTAGGACATTTGCAAGTCGTCACCGATTGGGATGGCAAGCCAGTTTGCATTGTAGAGATTACCTCATTGTCATTGTGCAAATACAATGAAGTAACCGCTGAATTTGCTGCCGCAGAAGGTGAGGGTGATAAAACACTCGAATGGTGGAGAGAAGCGCACTGGAACTTCTTCTCTCGTGAATGTGAAGAGCTAAAAATCTCGCCAACTGAAGACATGATGCTGGTATTAGAGCGCTTCAAAGTGGTTCATCAATAAAAGGTATTTTTTGATTCATAATGTGTGGCACTTTATGTTTAGGTTATAGTGGCCAATAAACAGTAATAAGGTCGACAACAATGAGCTTAACCGTTCGAGAAGTTTTTATTGGCTCGCTTAAACATTAGATAATTCATCGTATGCAGGAGGCTAGATGACAAAGCTAATCGAGTTAACAGAAATAGTCATATTCGACTGGGGCAATACGCTGATGGTCGATTTACCAGACGCACAAGGGAAGATGTGTGACTGGGAAACTGTACAAGAAGTGAGTGGTGCTCGTGCATTACTGGCTGAACTCTCCAAAAATCATCAAGTCTACGTTGCCACCAATGCTGGCGATTCCAGTAAAGACGACATGATTCGTGCCTTCGAGCGTGTTGGCCTGTCTCAATATATCTTGGGTTACTTTTGTAAGGCGAGCATTGGTTTTTCTAAGTTAGAGCCGGGCTTTTATCCTGCCATCATTTCCCAGCTAGGTGTTGAACCACAAGACACCACCATGGTAGGTGACACCTTAGAGAAAGACATTTACCCAGCACTTGAAGCGGGTTTGAATACGGTGTGGTTGAACACGGAAGGTGCTGATCTTAAGTCAGAGCATCCGAATATAATGCAAGTTCAAAGCCTAAGCGAACTGTTGGAGAAGCGCGATTAATTCTCTGATATTAAGTTCAGATAAAGCGCTTGTCTGTTTTGACGCCAATCTCTCATCTCTTTGTTGTTTAATCCTCTAAGCTAACTCTAGTTTCCACTATGAGGGCTAAGTTATGAGTATCGAACGTCACGGAATATCGGTCGGAATTGAACGTGTTAGCGGTGAAACCATCGTTGTGTTCAAAGCGAAAGGCAAACTCACACACGATGACTACCAAGCAATGATGCCAATTCTAAATACCACGCTAGAAGAACTCGATTCATCTAAACTCAAGATGCTGGTCGACATCTCTACCTTAACGGGTTGGGAGTTACGTGCTGCTTGGGATGATTTCAAACTGGGATTAGAGCTCAATTCGAAGATAGACAAAATCGCGATTTATGGTGATAAAAGCTGGCAAGAATTCGCTTCAAAAGTAGGGAGCTGGTTTGTGTCTGGTGAGATTAAGTCATTCGAAGACCATGACTCTGCGCTTAAGTGGTTAGTCGATTGATTCTATCTACGAACAACTAGAAAGCAATCCGTAAACAACGCCAATGACAGTTGACGAGCATTGTCTCGAACGCTGTCATTTTTCGGTTTGGCAATGATATTTCCTATTCGATTCAATAGAGTATATTCATTGCAGCGTGTAACATACCCAGGCTTTGTTTGGTCGCGACTAATGGTGTGGCTAGATTCAGTAATAACGAGAACTAAAACAGAAAGAAGGTCTAACGACATGCATAAGGTAATTGATAAGCTGGCTTGGATATTCATCAAAGACGGTAAGCTATTGATGGTGAGATCCAAAGGCAAAGAACTGTTCTACCTACCGGGTGGTAAGCGTGAAGCTGGCGAAAGTGATGAGCAAGCACTGCTTCGCGAAATCAAAGAAGAGATCTCAGTCGATTTAGTGCCTAATTCCATCAAATACGTCGAGACGTTTACAGGTCAAGCTGATGGTAAAGCGGAAGGTGTATCGGTGCAATTGACTTGTTACCTTGCTGATTATACTGGCGAACTGTCTCCAGATGCTGAAATCGAAGAACTTAAGTTTGTTGATGGCAACGACAGAGCGGTATGTTCACTGGCAGCACTGGTTGCGCTTGATTGGTTAGAAGCGAACCAGTATTTGGCTTAAGGTTTTGGCTGATATTAGCTAATGCTGAAAATTGATCTTCAAAAGATCATCGCTTACGAATAGCTTGAAGGGCGGCTGTCTTTCATCAACAGGTCGAGTTTCCTTTGAGCTTTCTTCGTGTCTTGTAAATCCACCACCTCAATCATTTCACACTCATCTCGTACCATCTCGTTAATTAGGCTTGGGTAGTGTCGGCAATCTTCTGGTCGGTCTAAGTAAATGCTACATGTGTACTTGGCTTGAGCCTTGGTGTCTTTCGTCGGAACCCGCTCCAGAAAAGGGCAGCGAGTTAAACGTTCGCCAGATTCAGGGTCAAACCAAATCTCGCTTCCTCGAACATATTCAAAGATGTCTGGGTTGAACAGCTCCCACAAATCGATCTCTTCTTGAGTCGCGGCAAGGTCGCCATCTCCGTATTTGATACAGCATTTTCCGCATTGATTACAATCTTTCATTATCGACTTCATAAGTTGGTGAGCTTTTATCATTTTACCACTGATAGGCGTGGCACGTTGACTTTGTTGTTCATGGTTCAGTCGTTACGGGGCGGGAGCTTGGAGTTATGGCGCTTAAAGTCAATTTATCTATGTACCACCACTCCAATCAAAGCTGTAAACAGTGATACAATTTGCGTCTCTCACGTAATTCAAGCAAAGGCATCAAAATGAGAACCGTATACACCACCGAAGGCAACATCAACGCAAAGAAACAAAAAGAGGCTTACCCAAAGTTCGCTTTATGTGAAAAGTGCGTTGGTGATTATGTGGTTATCGAGCAAGGTGAACGAACTTACAAGCCTTGTGCTAAATGTGGTGCCGACGATTAATGCGCCTTGATAAATACCTATGTAAAAGCACAGACCTAACCAAGCCTGAAGCGATTGAACGTATCCATAATGGCGAGGTGTACGTAAACAGTGAAACAATCACCGATGAATCTGCTCAGGTTCATGAAAGCAACACCATCTTGTTGAATGGCACGCAGCTTAAGTTACGGGAATTTCGATACCTCCTAATGCACAAGCCAGCGGGTACTATTTGCTCCAATATCGATGAAGTTTATCCCTCGCTGTTCAACTACATTGAGATAGACAAAGCATCAGAACTACACATCGCGGGGCGCTTAGATGCCGACACCACAGGCTTAGTCTTGATTACCGATGATGGGCGCTGGTCATTCAATATCACACTGCCAACCAAGTCATGTAAGAAGGTGTACCGCGTGACATTGTCACGAGATATAAAAGAGGATGTCGCTGACAAGTTTAAAGCGGGCATTCAATTGCAAGGCGAGCAAAAACTGACGCGTCCAGCAGAGCTCGAAGTGATTACCAGTAAAGAAGTGCTGTTGACCATTACAGAAGGCAAGTTTCATCAAGTAAAACGAATGTTTGCTGCGGTAGGTAATCGAGTTGTGGGACTACACCGTGAACAGATTGGTGATGTTCGTTTAGATGTTGAAGCAGGTCAGTGGCGTTATTTAACCAAAGCCGAAGTCGACTCATTTCAGCAAGACTCTGAATAAGAGCTCTGAATAAACGCCGTAACTACTTAAAGCGTTAAGCGTATCAGCACCAGAACATCAACACTATAAGGATGTAGGATGGAAAACCTCAAAGTCTCAGAAATTAAGTCTTTCGTACCCGCGAAAGACTTCGATTTATCCAAGCGTTTTTACCAGTCAATCGGCTTTGAAGTGATGTCTGAATTTACAGACGTATTCATCGGCGACAACGTGATGATTGCGCCTAACGTGACCATCGCCACTGGCACACATCCCATCAGCCCAGAACTCAGGCTAAAAGCAGCGCAGTTCAATGTTCCTGTTCGTATTGGCAACAACGTATGGCTTGGCGCACACACCGTGGTACTTCCCGGTGTCACCATTGGTGAAAACTCAGTAATAGGCGCAGGGAGCATCGTTACCAAAGACATCCCAGCTAATGTCGTCGCAGTAGGCAACCCATGCAAAGTGGTACGCGAAATCAACGAACGAGACCGAGAGTATTACCACAAAGATCGCCGCATTCCAAATTAACTAAAGTAAGCGATTTTTCACACGCCTGAAATTAGCTGTGACATAAGCCATTGTTATTTAATAGCTTAGTTGCATATTGCTTGCCTATCTTAGAAACTAGAAAGAATTATTCTGGATTTAAATACGGAATTTTTCTGTTTGATAGCTGTAATGTCTTAGTGTTTATACAGGGTTAGGTAAAGAACGAGAACTCGGATTTATAGCCTGTGTACGTTCGCAGGCTTTCTTAACCATTTGCTAGAGTGACATTTCAATGAGCATGGAGGTTTTATAATGGGTACTGTAATCGGTTTGGTGATTCTAGTTGCTATAGATTGGTATCTTGTCCGTAAAACAGGGCTTCATATTCATAAATGGATCTCTAAAAAGTATGCCGCGTATCTGTCGGAGAAGGGAAACAAAAAAATAGCCTTTCTTATTAAGCCATCGGTATAAAAAGCGTTATCTGCTATTCATTTTACACACATTGCAAAGATTGGAGGATTCATGAAAGGTAAAGGAAAATGCCTATGTGGCTCGGTTGAGTTGGAAGTAGAGTACGCCAGTAATGAATTGGGGGCTTGTCATTGTAGTATGTGTAGAAATTGGTCTGGCGGTCCGATGTTAGTCATTGATTGCGCTGACTCAGTTAAAATATCAGGTGAATCAAATGTAGTGAGATATAAGTCATCAGATTGGGCTGAGAGGGGGTTCTGCGGTAAATGTGGTACTCACTTGTTTTACTTTTTGGTGCCAAATAATCAGTATCACCTTCCTGTCGGTTTATTGATGTCTGGGGATGACTACAAGTTAACTCATCAGATATTCATCGACGAAAAGCCCGAATACTACGAATTTAAAAATGAAACACATAATATGACTGGTGCAGAAGTATTTGCCCACTTTGAAAGTGGAGAGTAATCACTGGGTTTACGGTGCGACGGTTTAGTTTTGGTGGTTCGTCGTTGCTCAGCGTGAACTTATTTTCGTTGGGCAATGTACGATTCGTGATCAGATAAAAAGAGAACTATGAAAATAACGACACTGGTTGATAACTCTCGACTGGATAACGGGACAGACTTAACCTTTGAGCGCGCTGTTCTGGCTTAGAAGTAAAGCTTGGGCTTCATGTATGCAAAGTTCAGGGAAAGAATGAAAGTATTGATTGCAGGGGCTAGTGGGTACATTGGCCGTCACGTTACATCGCTATTCGCAAAAAGTGGCTTTGAAGTTTTTACATACGGTAGAGACAAAATCGTCACACCTCTTACAGTCGGGTTGATAGAAAACAGGTCCGATTTTGAAGGCTACTTTGATGTGGTTGTGAATTGCGCGCGTCCACATTGGTCACAATTCTCAGCAGATGAAATTGCAGATGTGGAGCAAAGGTTACTATCTGAGTTAGACCTACTTGCCGCTAGAGATGCAACAAAGATACATACATCGGGTGTTTGGCTCTTTGGTAACGCCTCTAGCGCTGATTTGAGTCAATTTAGGCTGAAACCCTTGGAAGCCGTTAGATTAGATGTAGAAACAATACAGAGCGCTATTAGAAACAGATGGCACGTCGTTTACTGTCCTAGTTTGGTTTATGGCGGTGAGAACTGTCAGTTAAAGCGAATTGTAGAATCTTTCGATAGCCAAACGATCCAAGTAGGTATGCCGTCTATAGGATTTAACCAATATGTTCATGTCTATGACATTGCACGGTTCTATTTACTTTTGGCGCAAGGCCGAACCTTAGAAAAACAGCATTTTGTTGCAGAGAATCAAGGTTATAGTCCTGCAAAATTCGCTCAACTCTTATTGGCCGCTAAAGCTGTAACAAAAGTGAGAAAGATCAGTTGGGAAGAGTTTGAGTCAGAAAATGGCTCTATGGCCGTTGGTATTGAACAACTGAATCTAAAACTACCAATTAGTTCTTCGTTTGAGCCTGTCGAGTTAGTTGAAGACTACATAAAACGAAGTATCCAAATGAGATTATCAACATTTGGTATTTAACTCGGCTTGGCGTTAGTGGTAAGTTTGAACGCAATCTCGGCATTGTTAGTCACTTAGCTGTTCGTTTGTCTTTTGGTAAGAATTAAGGAGTTTTAAGTGAGTCAGGAAGTAAGAGTAGGTGTAGCTGCGGTTATTCTACGTGAAGGGCGAGTGTTACTTGGAGAACGAATTGGTTCTCACGGCGCTCATACGTGGGCTACGCCGGGCGGACATCTTGAATGGGGCGAAAGCATTGAAGAGTGTGCCAAACGCGAAACACTCGAAGAGACGGGCTTGGTTGTTAATGCATTTGAGAAGCTCTCTTTTACCAATGATATTTTTGAGAAAGAGAACAAGCACTATATAACGCTGTTTGTTGTTGCTTCTGACGTTAGCGGCGAACCACAGGTGACAGAGCCTGATAAATGTAAGCAATGGAAATGGTTTAAGCTCGATGATTTACCAGAGCCATTGTTTCTTCCTCTGACGAATCTGTTGAGCGATCCAGTCATCCTTGGGAAGCTAGCGCCGTAAACGTGAACGATAGGAGGGCATACCAATGAGAGCACCTTTTCAAGTTTTAGTCTTTCCCTATCAAATAGTCGACACCAAACCTCGGTTTTTAATCGTACGCAGAAGTGACTATGGTGTATGGCAGGCAATATCCGGTGGTGGCGAAAATGATGAATCAATTCTTGAAGCAGCAAAACGAGAGCTTTCTGAAGAAACTCAGTTAGTCGGTGATAACTGGCAGCAGCTTGATTCAATGTGCATGCTTCCAAAAGTATTTTATGCAGGGAATAACAATTGGACTGAGCATCCATTCGTCATTCCTGAGCATTCCTTCTCAGTTAAAGTAACGGAAGATCCTAAATTATCCAATGAACACACAGGTTACCGTTGGTGTGATTACCAAGAAGCTATTGAACTTCTAACATATGACTCGAACAGAAACGCGCTTTGGGAGATTAACGAAAGGCTTTACAAAGCTAGCTAAAGTACACAGATTAATTAACTCTATATTAGAGTGTAAATCCTGATTAGATTCTTACTAATCTCTCGCTATTTAGTGAATAGGAAAATCATGACGTTACGAGTAGTTCCGGAGCTTTATTGTTTCGATATTAATGTGAGCAAATCCTTCTTTGTCGATGTATTAGGGTTTGAAGTGAAATACGAGCGGCCAGATGAGGAGTTTGCTTATCTAACGCTTGATGGTGTTGATGTGATGCTTGAAGGGATCGCGGGCAAAAGTCGAAAATGGCTTTCAGGTGATCTGGAGTTACCTTTAGGGCGTGGCGTTAACTTTCAATGGGATGTTATCGATATCGAATCTCTATATCAGAGAGTTAACGAAAGCGCCGCTGATTCTATTTACTTAGCGTTAGAGTCGAAGTCTTATCAATGTGGTGATTCGATCGCGACTCAGAAGCAGTTCATCGTTCAAACTCCAGACGGTTATCTCTTTAGGTTCTGCCAAGATATTCATTAAATCATGACCTTGTGGTTTAACGAATACTGGTCTTTGCTCGAAATTATTGGATAGACTAAACGTATTAACTGAGTACTAAGGTTGCATTGCTCACGCCCCAGTAATGCGTTATACAAATACTGTGATTAAGAATGAATGAGGATATGTAGTGAGCCATTTACCAGACGAAAGCCAAAAACGATTCATAGCGGTTTTAAGCAAAAAGATGGATTTAGGAAGAACATTGAACGTGCTAGGGCACTTGAGCGTTGGCCTATCTAATCAATTAGAAAGTGACGAGACTTGCTACGTTGACTATGAAGACTTGGATGGCAATGTTCACCAAAACCTATCTCACTATCCTTTCATCGTGCTGAAAGCAGAAAACTCAAATAAGCTTAGAAAAGTGCGCGAAGAAGCGTTCAGTCGTGGTATTAAATTTACTGATTTTACGAGCTCAATGATCGAAGGTGGTTCTGCTGAGCAGCAGCAACGAACCAAAGAAATCAAAGAAGAAGACCTTGAGTATCTTGGTGTATGCCTGTTTGGTGAAACGGAGATTCTACGTGAGTTTACAAAGAAGTTTAGCTTGTATAAGTAACTCACTTGAGTGGTTTAGCTATCTGCTAGTAAGTGCATCGAACATGTTACATAAGCCGTTAATCCAGAGATAGGAAGTCAATGGAATACCAATTAGATATCGAGCCCTCCGATGACGACATTAATGAAGTCAGAGGCGGGTTAATCAAACACAACACACCGTTTCTGGAAGGGATCCCCAAGTCTCAAGTTGCGTACTACGCGATGGTGGAAGGTAACAAAGTCGGTGGCATTATCGCTGACCTTTGGGGAAACTGGTTACTGATTAAGTTCCTCTGGGTCGACGATTCGATGAGAGGAAAGCAAGTCGGCAGTGAGCTACTTGAGCGTATTGAAGAGTATGCGAAGTCTCAAGGTTGTACGTCGTCATTGGTCGATACATTAAGTTTCCAAGCGAAGCCTTTTTATGAGAAACGAGGGTATGAATGCCAGATGGTGTTAGAAAATTACCCTGTAGATTCCTCGCTATCGTTTCTCACCAAGTCGCTCGTCAAAAAATAGCGTATTAAGCGCCCGTTTATACAAGGAGAGTAGAGTGGTCAACATTCGGGAAATGGCAATTTCAGATTACGACTCAGTGATCGCGTTGTGGTGCCAAACAGAAGGTATGAGTATTCGCGATGCCGATTCGAAAGAAAGCATTGGGAGCTATTTAGATCGTAACCCCGGTCTAAGTTTTGTGGCTGAAAGTAACAACGAGATCATTGGCGCTGTGTTGGTCGGAACGGATGGACGTCGTGGGTATTTACAACATTTAGCTGTCTCGGCCAACTTCAGAGGGCAAAAGTTAGGTTGTAAGCTTATAGCAGAGGCGGTCAACGCACTTGCAGGGTTAGGCATCCCGAAGACCCACTTGTTTGTCTATAACGACAACATCAATGCTCAACAGTTTTACGAAAAATTGGGCTGGTTTCCTCGAGATGAAGTTCGAATGTACTCGTTTAATAGCTCGGATAATAGTAACGTTTAGCCTTAAAGGTTCGCGCTGGCTGAGCTTGAATTTGTAACAGATTCGTGCGCATCCGCCTAATATCAAAACAATCCTTGGAGTATTTAGAAATGTTGTTTTCTAGTCTGTCTAAGCCATTGGTTCATGGCTCCGAGTTATGTTCTGAACTGCTCAATTTCTTAACCGAGCATAAGAGTGATTTCGAAGAAAAGCTAATCCCTGATCTGTCATACATCGATGATATGGCACATGTAGTGAACGGTATCAAAATCAAAGAAGTTCAACACATCAGTAGCAATCAATACCGACTTCAATATTCGTTTGATTGGGAGCTGTTTCTAGGATGTTCAGATAGGAATGAAACTGGTGTAGAAAATGGAAGTGTTCTATTCACTCTTGAGGACGATAACGTTCTTAATATCAACTTCCCAAACTACGGTTCTCGAGACACGAGCGATGAGCTTTAAGCTATTTTACGTGGGTGTTATACAAAAGGAAGGACAATGATAACTATCGAAAAGCTTGAAGAGTCTCATGTGGTGTTAGTTCAGGGCATCCAATTAGCCGATGAACAGGTTAAGTTTGCAGGAACAGCTGCAGAGTTTTTATTAGACGGCAGTGAAACGACGCACTTGCACGTGATTAAGTTTGATAACGATGTGGTGGGTTTCTTTAAGCTTGATATCGCTTACGCAGAGCATTACGAATTCTGCCCTGAAGGAAGCATTGGCTTAAGAGCTTTTGTGCTTGATAAAAACCAGCAAGGTAAAGGTTTAGGAACTGGCACGGTCAAAGCTTTGTTTCCATATTTAAAAGCGAATTACTCAGTGTATGAGTTGATTTACTTAACCGTGAATTGCAAAAATCCCGCAGCATTCAACTGTTATAAGAAAGGCGGCTTCGAAGATACTAATGAACAGTATCTAGGTGGCGCAGCAGGCCCGCAATTTATTATGCGTGGGCGAATTGCTTAGTAACATGAAACAAGTTTTCACTAAGCAAAAAAAAGGTATGTTATGAAACAGAATATTGTCCACATTGCACTAGTGGTAAAAGACTACGATGAAGCGCTTGATTTCTATGTAAATAAGCTTAAGTTTGCTCTCATTGAAGACACGTATCTACCAGAAGAAGATAAGCGCTGGGTTGTTGTTGCTCCACCAAATTCAACCGGTGTGAGCCTGTTACTTGCTAGAGCTTCCAAGCCAGAGCAACTTGATTTCATCGGTAACCAAGCTGGTGGACGCGTATTCCTATTCTTAAACACCGATGACTTCTGGCGTGATTACGAACGCATGACATCTTTGGGCATTAACTTTGTCCGAGAGCCTAAAGAGCAAGGTTACGGTACCGTTGCTGTGTTTGAAGATCTTTACGGTAACTTGTGGGATCTGCTTCAGTTAAACCCTGAACACCCTATGGCTAACAGGTAGAAAAGCTTAGCCCACAGCCTTAATTCTAGTCACACGGATTGGCAGGAGCGACATGGAAGTCACAAGGCATCAACCCAAGTATTTAACTGCCTTACAGGCGATCTATCTAGAATCAAGACAGAACACCTTTCATTGGGCTGATACCAACGCTTTTAAGTTATCCGATTTCGAATTCGATACAGAAGGTGAAGAAATATGGGTGGCTGTTTCTGGCAACAAGGTTTTAGGTTTTGCCTCTATTTGGAAACCTGAAAGTTTCATCCATCACCTCTATGTTTGCCCGCGAACGCTACGTTCTGGAGTCGGCTTTGCTTTACTAAATACCTGCAAACAACATTACTCTGATCTGACATTGAAGTGTCTGACTGCTAATGAAAACGCCATTGGCTTTTATCAGTCGCAAGGCTTTGTTATCTCATCCATAAAAGGAGAGGGATTAGAGCGTTATCATTTAATGACTTACCAAGTTTAGTAATAATAAGCTTAGTAATAACAATCATGGTAATCACAAGCGCCGCAATTACAACAAGGGTCATCAAGTCGGGAGTTTAAACCGAGAATATGGAAATAAAACAGCTTTCAGCGACGGAGGTACTTCCGGTTAGGCACCAAGTGCTTTGGCCTGATAAACCGATGTCGTTTTGTATGGTGCCAGATGACGAACAAGCAACGCATTACGGCGCGTTTATTGGTGAGCAGCTGGTCTGTGTCGCGTCTATCTATATTCAAGGCCATGAAGCTAGGCTAAGAAAGTTTGCCACGCTGTCTGAATTCCAAGGGCAGGGAATCGGTTCAAACGTGATTGATCATGCGATCTCTAACCTCAAAGATCTAAACATCCAATATTTTTGGTGCGATGCGCGTGCAACGGCTTTAGGTTTTTATCAAAAGTTTGGGATGGCTGTAGAAGGCTCTGAACTTGAAAAATCGGGCGTTGCGTATTACAAAATGTCGGTTCATTGGGAGTAACGACCCTTTGTCGCTCTTTTAACCCTCAGCTCGGATAAATCATCAACTTAAGTTAAGGAAGCTCATCGTAGAAGAAATCAAAGGCATTCTGCAATTCATGGTCGAAATTGAACAATTAAAGGATGTTCATCGACAGACAAAACCAGTTGGATTGGACCGATATGAAAACTCGGCCGAGCACAGTTGGCACGTCTGTTTGAGCGCACTCATTTTGAAAGATTATGCTAATGAAGAGGTCGATATTACGCGAGTGATGAAGATGTTGCTGCTTCATGACCTTGGGGAAATCGATGCCGGAGATACCATCATTTATGCCAGTGAAACCGAAGAAAACAAGCTCAAAGAGAGAAACTGTGTTGAGCGCTTGCTGAAATTATTGCCGGGCCATTTAAGAACCGAGTATTTGGAGTTATGGCTTGAGTTCGAAGCGGGTGAGTCACCAGAAGCTCGATTTGGTAAGGCGATCGATAGAGTGCCACCGTTGCTTCATAACATCCATGGAGGCGGTCACAGTTGGAAGAAGCACAACATATCCAAAGACAAAGTACTGACGTTCAATGGCGAGCGTATTTCTAAAGGCAGTCGTGCTCTATGGAAAGAACTAGAAGTGCAACTTGAAGGTGCTGCGGACAAAGGGCTATTAAAGTAAAAGTTAACTATCTCTTATTGGATTTATATAAAAAATAATATAAATCAACATTTTAGTTTAGATGGGCTTATTGTTCTCTTTAAAGAATGTGACATTCACATCAAAATATCGACATACTGTTTATTTATACAGGTATGATGTGTATTCTCTGAATTTACTCAAAGGAGCAGTGAGAGTGACAATTAAATACGAAGAGAAAATACCAAGCCCAAGCGAGTTTTGTGAAATGCGAGTCAAAGCAAAACTGTCAGCAAAATCGCTAAAAGCAGCCGCCATTGCTTTACCCAATAGCTTGTATGGTATTTCTATTAGAGACGGTGAGAAGCTCATTGCAATGGGGCGCGTAGTGGGCGATGGAGCATGTAACTTTGAGATTGTGGATGTAGCTGTAGACCCAAGTTATCAAGGGCGGGGATTAGGGCGTAGAGTGATGGAGTACATCGATAACTACTTATCTACAGTCGCACTAGAAGGCTCATACGTTTCTATGATTGCAGATGAACCTGTATTCTATGAGAAACTCGGTTACAAGCTTGTTGCTCCTTCGAGCCAAGGAATGACAAAGAAGTTTAAACCTAACCACTCTTAAGTCTGAGATAGGTAAGTGCTACACGCAAATTTCATACTTTAGCTTAAGAGTAGCTTTAGCTGTTCAATGAGGGGAATCTCGATGGTAGCTGATTCAAGATGCATGGCACTTATCTTGTGTCTCATTTCTTTCTAATAAAACTCTCGTGGACAACAATAAGTTAGAGCACCGACTTATAAGTTGTTAGTATGTATCAACTTTATAAATGTTAGTTGACTTATATAAATGCTTGATAATAAGTATATTAAACACCCTTATCACTGTGAGCAGTGCAACGCACTTACCCCGCACCTTGCTGTTAACGCTTCCGATGCTGAATCAAAAACGGAAGTTGAATCTGAAAAGAAACAATGGAAGTTAGGCGTGTTGATGGAGTACCTGATGACGTTATTGTTTAGAGGTGACCATAATGTTCCCGGTTTTTATGTCGACAGTGATTACGAATACCAGTGTGAGAAGTGTGGGACTAAGTCGTGGCACTGATCGTATGTTTAGCTTTTGAAACAATTCCTACCTAAACTGATAATAAGACGCATTGGAACAGTGATCCTCTCTGCAAACTGAGAAGAGAAACACGTCTATACTGACATGGGTTGCGCCGCTGATTTTAAAAGTGGCGTTATGAATGTAAGCTTGATTAGGTTAAATCTCAGAGGTGACGATGAAAAAATTACTACCACTATGCGCCATTTTACTCTCGGCATCATTTTCAGCTGCGGCTTCTGATGGTTTGATTAAATACCAAAGTAATTACTCAGTGAAAGAGACTGCTGACCGCTTTGAAGAAATCGCCAAGAGCAAAGGTTTGACCTTGTTTGCGAGAATCGACCATCAGAAAAATGCGAGTAAGGCCGATCTTGAATTGAGACCAACGGAAGTCATCATCTTTGGTAACCCGAAAGTAGGGACACCATTAATGCAATGCGCTCAAGAAGTCGCGATAGATTTACCGCAGAAGGTGTTAGTCACTGAAGACTCTAACAAGAAAGTATGGTTGTCTTACAACGATCCTAATTACTTGGTAGAGCGTCACGCGATCAATGGATGTGACGAGGTAGTTAAGAAAGTATCGGGTGTACTAAGCAAGCTGTCGGAAGCGACAGTGGCGAAAAAGAAAGCGAAAGCTAAATAACCAAGACCAATCAGCACTCATTAAGACTATTAATGGGTGCGACATGACGATGATATAGCCTCCCAATCATTGTTTGGTTACATTGACAACTAAGCAACAATATATAAAAGTAGTGTTATGAAATTGAATTTAGCGTCATCAAACCAACGAATTATCATCATTCCATAGGAATGGTGGGATTGTTGATGCGCTTTGTTTATCGAACCCACCCGTAAGGTGGGTTTTTTGTCGCTGTCTTATGGGTTTTATCTGAATAGAGGAAGTCATATGAAAAAGATCGCGGTTTTTGGCAAGCCTGGGAGTGGAAAGTCCACAATCAGCAAAGCGTTAGCACTCGCTACAGGCATAGAGCTTCACCAGTTGGACTCGATTGTTTATAAGGCCAACGGAGAGTTTGTTGAGCGTGAAGTGTTCGAGCAGGCTCATGAGAGCATACTTAGTTCAGAAAGCTGGATCATCGATGGATTTGGCCCATTAGGTTCATTCAACACACGTTTAGAAGCCGCTGATACCTTGGTTTATATCGACCTTCCTTATCCAATTAGCTACTGGTTCGTCACCAAGCGAATGCTCAAAGGGTTGTTCGTTAAACCTGAAGGCTGGCCTGATGGAAGTTCAGTTATAAAAGGTACGATACAAAGTTATAAGACACTAAAACTGTGTCCTAAATTTTGGAATGAAGACTTTAGAGCGCAGTTAGAATTGCGCGCTAAAGAGAAAGAGGTTCACATAATCAGAAGCGTGAGTGAATTGAATAATTTTGTTCGTCAACATGTCAC
Source organism: Vibrio sp. 5S239 (assembly GCF_041439575.1). Lineage (NCBI taxonomy): Bacteria > Pseudomonadati > Pseudomonadota > Gammaproteobacteria > Vibrionales > Vibrionaceae > Vibrio > Vibrio sp. 5S239. Next base: position 61,353 of record NZ_JBGOOM010000024.1, read on the forward strand.
TTAACATGTATTGTTTTACCTTGCTATAAACGTTTTTATTTACTCATAACTTCATGAAAATATTTAGATTTAACTCAACGTGTGGCATATTTTACATATGTTTGGTTTATACAAATAAAAACGGGAAGGCCTCGATGATCTTCCCGTTAAGTATTACTTAACTCAGCGTGCTATTGGCAGTTTGAATAAGAAGCCTTATGCACAACACTTCTTGTATTTATTACCGCTACCGCAAGAACATGGGTCGTTACGGTTAGGCGTCTTTTCAAATGTCATTGTTTTTGGCTTGTTTAGCAGAATATCAAGCTCAAGCGTATTTTCTTCTTTCTCTGCGTTTACTGTTACGTTAACAAAGATAGTTTGTTCGGCTGCTAGCGCTTCAACTTCTGCTTTACGTGCTTCAGTTTGAACCGTTGCGACGATTGGAGATTCTTCAGTACCCGCTTTTACATCGCGGTTTACGTTGTAGCCAGCAAGAACGTGGTTCTGTCTTGTTTCAATACGGCCTTTGAAAAATAGTTTCGACATTGGGTACTCAGTAAAATGTTGAATGGCGCTATTTTTAATGGTGATAGCGCAATGGAGCGGCGATTATACGCATATATTCAAATTGATAAAGCAGTGATGTGGCTGAAGCTTGTTTAGCTTAATCCAAAAGCAAACCGAATTTTTCCAGACCCGTTGAAGGGATAGTGTAGCGCTCGTAGAGGATTCAGGTTGTGTTAAAACATAAATGTAAGGAGGTTATTTTGAAAAAGGTAGTTATTGTAACAGGCGGGAGCAGAGGTATTGGTGCTGCGACGTCTAAGTTGTTGGCCAGCAAGGGTTATGCCGTATGTGTTAACTTCATACACAATGAGTCGCGAGCTGAAGGTCTAGTGAACGAGATTCGCGAACAGGGCGGAACCGCGATTAGTGTACGTGCGGATGTCTCTGTTGAATCGGACGTGAAATCCTTATTTGAAATTGCTCGTAATAAATTAGGCTCAGTGACTCACTTGGTCAATAATGCCGGGATCTTGTTTACCCAATCTGCGTTGGTTGATATTGAATTTGACCGCTTTGAGAAAGTGATGAAATCGAATGTGTCCAGCTGTTTCTTGTGTAGCAAAGCTTTCATTAAACAAGCCCCAGATGGTGGTTCGATAGTCAACGTTTCTTCCGCGGCCTCTAGAACGGGCGCACCATTTGAATATGTGGATTATGCAGCATCGAAAGGCGCTATGGATTCGCTCACCAAAGGTTTATCGCTTGAATTGGCTTCCCGAAATATTCGAGTGAATGGCGTTAGACCGGGATGCATTTATACTGAAATGCACGCTGATGGTGGAGAGCCAGGGAGAGTGGATAGATTGGCATCACAGCTTCCACTTCAACGTGGTGGTACACCAGAAGAAGTCGCTAATTCGATAGCATGGTTATTGTCTGATGAAGCTTCTTATGTAACAGGCTCGTTTATAGATATTGCAGGTGGTCGATAGAGCCTTGAAAGCAGGTCGCTAGATTGAGAAATAACAACCTAAAAAATTAGAATATGGTCAAGTAGTTGAAAATTTTGTGGTTAACTTATTGTTTATAAGAACATAGTATAAGGATGAGTCGCATTGGGGGGCTTATGATTAGTTGCAACGATTACGATTATATTGAGATTGTGTGTATGCACCGATACCCAATCAAGTTAACGCTGAAGTCTGGCGAACAGATTGAATGTGTTGGGTTAGATACCCAGCGCAATGACAGCCGTGAAGAGTGCATTAAAGTCAGTATTCAAGGTGTAGAACAACTTGTCGTACTCACAGACCTTTCCACACTAGAAGTTTGTGTCGACAACCCTCATTTTAAGCAGATTTCATTCAAAACGTCATAGGCTTTCAAATGAATAACACCATAGAACAATGCTATTGCACCGCATGCCGAGAAGATACACAACACGTTGTGGTGTTGGTCAGAAAGACGAGTGCGTTTGCAGACAAACCTAACCAAAAGCGAAGCGAGTTTTGGGCAGGCGTGATAAAAGGTTGGGTCCTCGGCCCGTTTATCGCGTCAATGGATGAGTTTTCTCGTCATCTTGTCTGTGAAAAGTGTGGCCATAAAGAGATACAAGATTAGTTAAGATTATTTAAAAATTTAGTAGAGTTACGCGTCGATTGGCTTAGGAATAAAACGAATGAAAGTAGAAATGATTGAAGCCGTGAAGGCGTATGGTTTTTCAGTAAGAACCACCAATACCGATGAGATGGACCCAGCAACAGCCAAGATAGGGCAATTGTGGCAGGGCTTTTTTGACCAAGCATTTCCGAAATTAACACCGGATTCAAAAGTGTATGGCGTTTACACTAACTACGAGTCTGACTTTACGGGCGAATTTGATGTTATCGCGTGTACTAATGCACTTACGGATCAGAATTTAGATGCGCTTGTAGAAACCGAAATAGAGGCGGGTAAGTACTTAACGTTTTCTGCTGAAGGTGAATTACCACAAGCTGTGATCGATCTATGGGGTGAAGTGTGGGCGTATTTCAACGCTGCTGACTGCCCACATGTGAGAACTTACACGACAGATTTCGAATTCTACAAAGGTGAAACTGAAGTCGAGATTTCGATAGCGATCAAGTGATTGGTTTAAATAGTACAAAGGCTTAACTTAGACTGTGATGTCTAATCAAGAGATGGGTTAAGCCTTTGAATATCTGTTCATTACAAAGAAGATACAGTGTCACGTAACTACTTTAATACCTAGGAATTATCTATTCCAGAATTCCCCAAGATCACCCCAGATACACTTAAGTCACCCTAAATTCCCTTAAGTCATCCAAAAAGACATTCTTGCTTGGTTTCATTCCACAAAGGGTATTGTTTCATGACTTGGGTGTAGAGCTTACTTTCGAGATGTGCTCTTAACCAACGTCCAACGTTTTGATATTCAGATTTCACAAACCACTTCTTTTCGACTCGCACAAACTGGCTCACAAAAGGCATCACCGCAAAATCGGCCAAGCTTGGGGTTTCTCCAAAAAAGTAGGGCTGATCGGTGAGTCGCGCTTCTAACTGACTAATGAAGGTTTCGCAGGCTTGTCGGCGTTGTTCAACATCGATGTTTCGGTAACGAACCGATGCACGATACTTTTCTAAGTGACCAATAAATTCTTCATCGCTGGTTTTAATGAGCTGTTGAACTTGTTCGCTAAGCGCTGGATTGCTTGAACGTAGAAGATCTTGAGGATCGTTTTGTTGAAGTGCCCAGTTCATCACATCTAAGCTCTGTTCAATGACTTGTCCATTGGGCAACACCAATACAGGCACTGTTCCTTTTGGCGAACTGGCCAATAGTTCGCTAGGCTTGTCTTTGGTAACGATTTCTCGAAGTAACACTTTTTGCTGTGATAGTGCGATGCCCATTCGTCCGCGCATTGCATAAGGGCAACGGCGCAAAGAATAAAGGATAGGTAGATCGGATTCGTTCGGCATTATTGAGGTCATTTAGTTTGAAAAGTGTTGTACGGTGGTAAAGAGATCGTGATGTGGGTAGAATACGCGGCTTAAAAATTATAAGTAAGTGAGCGACTTCAAAAATGAGCAGAAAAATTGAGTTATTAGCCCCAGGTGGCGATGTAGAAGCGATAAAAGCCGCCATCGTAGCGGGTGCTAATGCAGTTTATTGTGGTTTAGACACATTCAACGCTCGTAACAGAGCCTCTAACCTATCGTTAGACGAATTGAATGGTGTTATTCGCCTTGCTCATGAATACGGCTGTGAAGTGTTCCTGACTCTTAACGTTGTGCTACTGGAGCACGAGACTAAGAGCATCACCAAACTGCTGAACCAGCTTGTGAACACCAAAGTGGACGGCATCATTGTTCAAGACTTGGGTTTATTCAACCTGGTTAAGAAGCATTTCCCATCATTAGACGTTCACGCGTCGACTCAGTTAACTACGCACAACGAAGGCCAGATTAAGTTCTTGTCTAAGATTGGCGCGACACGCGTTAACTTGTCTCGTGAGTTGAACCTGCCTGAAATCAAGATGCTGACGGAAGTGGCACACGATCACGACGTACTAACCGAAGTGTTCGTACACGGCGCTCTGTGTATCGCATTCTCTGGTCAATGTTACTCAAGCTCAGTAAGTGTGGGTAACTCAGGTAACCGTGGTCGTTGTAGCCAAGCGTGTCGTGATGAATACGAAATCACCAACGCGGGCAACAAGTTCCCACTCAACCTGAAAGATAACTCAGCTTACTACGACCTACCTGAATTGGTTGACGCGAAAGTCGACTCACTGAAAGTAGAAGGCCGTATTAAAGGCGCACACTACGTTTACACTGTGGTAGACACATGGCGTAAACAGATTGATAGCTTTGTAGAAAGTGGTTTGTTGATCGAAGACGATTCGAACCTGCACAAAGTATTCAACCGTGATTTCACCAACTCTTTCCTAAAGGGCAACCTAACAAAAGACATGTTCATCGATAACCCGCGCGACAACAGTATGAACTACGCTGTTGAGAAAGCGACGGAGCAGAACAACGAAATCTCAGTCGTACAAATTCAAGAAGTGACCAACGAACTTCACCAGGCGAAAGACGTTCTTGGTAACGAAATGCGTGACAAGATCGAGTTCCTTGATATTCGTAAGACACCAGTAGCCCTGTCGTTCAGTGCAAAAGTGGGTCAACCATTTACGGTGACTGTGAACACGCCAAAAGAGAACTTTACCCTTCAATCTAAATCGCTATTGAAAGCGGTTGAAGAGAAGGCGATCACTCAAGAGCTACTTGAGAAGCGATTCAAAAACGTGAAGAGTGCAGTTCACACACTAGAAAGCCACAATTTCAGTGAAGTGGATGCAGGTTTGTTGATTCCTTTAAAAGAAGTTTCAGACCTGAAAGATGAGATCGACTTCATTCTGAACGGCTCTGTGGAAGTGATTAAGCACGTTGAAGTGCCAGCACTGCCTCAACACCCTAAAGTGAACGAGAAGCCGACGATGTCGATGCTTATCGCCGATGTAGAAGACTTACACCTGTGTGACGTGACTGACGCGGATGTTTACTTCAAACTTCCAGAAAGCTTCAAGAAGCGTTGTAACAAGTACATCGATATCTTGGCATCAAACCCACGTTTGATTCCTTGGTTCCCAGCGGTATTGATCGGTAAAGATTACGACGAAGCGGTTCGTATTCTTGAAGAGATTAAGCCAGCTCGCATCGTAACCAACAACACGGGTATTGCTTACAAAGCTTATGAGATGGGCATTGAGTGGGTTGCAGGCCCGTTTATGAACACAACCAACTCTCACGCACTGGTTACTCTGAGAGAAGAGCTGAACTGTGCCGGCGCATTCATTTCGAACGAGATTAACAAAGGTCAGATTCGTCATATTCGCCGCCCAGAGAACTTCAAACTGTTCTACAGCATTTACCACCCAATCTTGATGATGACCAGCCGTCAGTGTTTCTTCCAAAGAACGGTGGGTTGTAACAAGCCAAGCATTGAAGCGGGTTGTATGTTGAAGTGTGAGAAAGCAACCACGATTACCAACGTGAAAGGCATCTCTTTCGCGGTTGATAAACAGAAGGGTGGCTACCCAAGCATTTACAACCACGAGCAGTTCTTGAACCATGACGCAGTGACTGATTTCTCTGGTCTGTTCGACGAGTTCTTCATTGACCTAACCAACATCGGTGCAGGTTCTAAAGAAGTGAAAGACAAAGTCGAGCTTATTAAGCATTTCGAAGCGCTACTGAACGGCGTTGAAGGTTCACAACAGAACCTAGAGCAGATGGTTGAAGTTCGAACTAATGCTCAATACGTTCAAGGTTTATAACGCTTATAAGCACTCTGAACCAATAAACAAAAGGCCACTCAATCGAGTGGCCTTTTTAATGTCTGAAACTTTCTGAGTCTTTCTCAATCAGCGAATACGTTATTCCGTCACCGCTTCTTGTTTGAAGCATGGGCTTTTCAACGTGTTCATCTTTTCGATTTCATTGGTCAAGCGCAGCGAGAGCAGGGCTTTTTGGTTCGAAGCAAAATCAAACATCACGATAGTCGCAGTACCAACGGTCGTCACTTTCTGCTGAGCCTTACTGACAATGGTGTATTCCATAGTGAACCGATCATCTTGAATGTCGGTAACACGTGAGCCAACCATCAAGGTATCCGGATACGTGACTGGGCGGAAATACTTACAGTAAGTGTCACCAAGAACAGGGCCAACTTTGGTAATCGCCATCTCTTCCATCAACTCAACGTGCTTGAAAAAATCTAAGCGAGCGGTTTCGAAATAGCGAAAATACACCGCGTTGTTAACGTGATTAAGTGCATCCATTTCTCCCCAAGCGACAGGTATTTCTGTTACTACCGGGTAGTCAGACAATAATTCTTCCATGCGAACCCTCTTATTGTTATCTGTGTAATTAATGTTATCTGGGTAATTAACGTTATCTGCTTATTCTTCAGCGGGATAAGTTGTTATTGGAATAAAAATCCTACCGCCAAATTAACAAAACCGCAACATGTGTGATTCAAGTTTTTGAAGCTTGAAACCACACAATGTCAGTGACTTAGTTGCACATCCACTTAATGATTACGCACTAAGGTGTTTGAATTGCAGCTCAACCAAGCGTTGGTACAATTCGCAGCTATTGATGAGAGACTGGTGGTCGCCGATGTCTACTAGCTGTCCTTTATCGAGCACTGCAATCTGGTCGGCGTGTTTAATTGTTGATAATCGATGAGCGATAATGATCGTCGTTCTGCCACGCATCAACTCTTCTAACGCTTGTTGTACGTGATGCTCACTTTCACTGTCTAGCGCGCTGGTTGCTTCGTCCAACAATAGAATATTCGGATCTTTCAAGATGGCACGTGCGATGGCAATACGTTGTCTCTGTCCGCCAGAAAGCCTTACACCGCGTTCACCAAGAAAGCTATTGTAGCCATAAGGCAGGTTTTGAATGAACTCGTGTGCGTGCGCTTTCTTCGCTGCTTCGATAACTTGCTCGTCTGTTGCCTGCGGGTTGCCGTAGCGAATATTATGGAACACATCGTTGCTGAACAGAGCAGGTTGCTGCGGCACCAATGCCATCTGCTTTCTTAGCTCGTTAGGATCAAACTGATTCAGTTCAACACCGCCTAAGGTGACTTTACCCACTTGTGGGTCGTAAAAACGTTGCAGCAGTTCGAACAGGGTAGTTTTACCCGCGCCAGACGGGCCAACCAATGCCAACACTTTGCCTTCATGGGCAGTGAGCGTGAGGTTGCTTGTTGCGGGTTGGTCCGGTCTTGATGGGTAACAGAAAGTCACATCATCAAATGCGACTTCTGGCGTTACGTTAGCAAGCGAAGTTGGATTCGCAACTGGCGCAACAATATGGCTTTCAACTTGTAGGATCTCGATTAAGCGCTCGGTCGCACCTGCCGCCCGTTGCAGTTCGCCCATCACTTCTGAAATCGTACCTAATGATGAAGCAACCATGATTGCGTAGAACACAAACGCGGCTAGATCGCCCGCCGACATGGTGCCGTTGATAACATCACTGCCACCAACCCAAAGCATGCCTGCGATAGCACTGAATACAATCACGATAACACCAGAGATAAGAATCGCGCGCTGTTTTACACGCTGACGACCAATCTCATAAGCCTTTTCCACTTCTACCTCGAATGACGCTTTCTCTTGTTCTTCTCGGCTGTAGCTTTGCACGGTTTTAATGTGCTCAATCGCTTCACCTGCGTAAGAACCGACATCAGACATCGAATCTTGGCTTTGACGAGACAAGGCTCTCACACGACGCCCGTACACAAGAATCGGAATCAAGATAAATGGCACCGAGGCCAATACAATCAACGTCAGCTTAATATTGGTCGCAAACAGCATGATGATCGCACCAATACACATCAACGCGCTGCGCATCGCCATAGAGAACGACGAACCTATGATGCTTTGAAGCAGAGTGGTGTCCGTTGTGATGCGCGACATGATGTCGCCACTGCCATTGGTCTCGAAGTAACTCGGATGCAGTGTCACGACATGATTGAAAACCGATAAGCGAATGTCTGCACTCACGCGTTCCCCAACAGAAGAAACCAAATAGAAGCGGAAGAAAGTACCAATCGAGATCAACACGACCACGACCATGATGAACTGGATTGCGCTGCCTAAATCTGAGAGTGATTGTTGGCTAAAACCTTGGTCGATGAGAAGACGAATACCGTGTCCGACTGAAAGGGTTAAGCTCGCCGTGAAGACCAACGCGATCAACGCAGCAATAACACGACCTTTATAAGGCTGAATGAATTTACTCAGCTCAAACAAAATACTGAGGCTTTTTTTCTCAGGTTTGGCATCGGGATTCTTTTGAGTCTGTCGCTGGTTTGAGTCGAGCGTAGAAGAGACATCGTTTTGCATATGACTGCCTTAATGTGTTGTCGCTTTAAAAATAGATGGCTTGTTGCTTATGACTAATTGCTTATGGTTTATGACTTATTGCCTGTACTGCGCGTTGTTCGCTGGAAAGTCATTGTTGTTGAGAATAGAACCCATTAAAGCATTTATTGCGCTGTGACGCTCCCCAGGAAACTCAATTTCCAATATTTCCTCACCACTAAGTGAATAATTCAAAACGACCTTAAAGGAAAACTAAGCATTTTGATCCAGCCAGTGTGATAGGAAAGATGGGTGTTTAACCCTAATTTTTATGCAAGTAAATTAGCGTTAATAGGAGAGTGCGCTCATAAGTTAGCAATCGAGTGATGATTTATAAATTGACAGTAAAACGTTTGCTATTTATCTCGATATTAACTTTATCAATGACTTGCAACTTTTAGTTGTAAGACCAGTTATAGCGACTGTTTTTTACGCAATATTTGTTACAAAAATTCAACAAAGTAGTTTTTTATACATTTTTCTTGCATAAAACCTCGGATTGAATAGAATAACCAGTAAATGACAATCAATGCAGTATTGTGGCATGAGTATTCAAGTAAAGAGCATCAACAAATCATACGGTGATACCCAAGTTCTTCATGACATCAGTTTCGACTGTGAGAGTGGCGAAACCTTGGTATTGCTTGGCCCAAGCGGCGCGGGCAAGAGTTCATTACTGCGTGTATTGAACCTGCTTGAAATCGCGGACAACGGCGAATTAGACATTGCGAACGAGCAATTCGATTTTTCAAGCCAAATCCAAGAGAAGCAGGGGCTTAAACTTCGTCGTAAAGTCGGCATGGTGTTCCAGCAATACAACTTATGGCCACACATGACGGTGATGGAAAACTTGATTGAAGCACCAACCAAAGTTGGGGGGGTGGATAAGCAAGAAGCGATTAAGCAAGCGCAAGAAGTATTAAAGACACTTCAACTTGCTGACAAAGCAGACGCTTGGCCACTTCAACTGTCTGGCGGTCAACAACAACGTGTTGCGATTGCACGTGCGCTGATGATGAAACCGGATGTGTTGTTGTTTGATGAACCAACAGCGGCGCTTGATCCTGAGATCACCAACCAAGTCGTGAGCATTATTAAAGAATTGAGCGGAACAGGCATTACCCAAGTGGTCGTGACGCACGAAGTCGATTTTGCGAAGAAGATTGCTAGCCACGTTCTGTATCTAGAGAAAGGGTACATCGTTGAACACGGCACCAGTGATTCATTCGTTAATCCGCAGACACCTGAGTTTGCTGAATATTTGACTCATTAAGTAAGTCACTTATTAAAAGAAAGTTGACTCACTAGATTTAGCTAAACACAACAATCAAAATTATAAGAATGGCCACAGGCCGCTATCAAACAGTATTCGGAGTAACAAAATGAAAAAGATTCTACTAGCTTCACTTATCGGCCTTGCTTCTTTCAACGCAGCGGCGCAAGAAGAAATCAAATTCGCAATGGAAGCAACTTACGCACCATTCGAGTACATGGATGAGAACAACCAAATTCAAGGTTTTGACGTAGACTTAGCAAACGCACTTTGTGAAGAGCTGAAAGCAACGTGTACTTTCCACAACCAAGCATTCGATAGCTTGATCCCTGCACTTAAATTCAAACGTTACGATGCGGCTATCTCGGCAATGGACATCACAGAAGCGCGTCTTAAACAAGTGAACTTCTCTAACACTTACTACGATAACTCTGCAGCATTCATCTCTTTCGAAGGCAAAATAGCAGACCAAGCAGCACTAGAAGGTAAGCGTGTTGGTGTTCAAAACGGTTCGACTCACCAGAGCTTCCTACTTGAGCAAATGACTGGCGTTACAGCGGTACCTTACTCAAGCTACCAAGATGCATTCATCGACATGAAAAACGGTCGTATCGATTCTGTATTCGGTGACACAGCCGTTGTAGCAGAATGGTTCAAGAAAGAAGACAACCTAACGTACGTTGGCGACCAAGTAACGAACCAAGAGTACTTCGGTAACGGCTTTGGCATCGCAGTAAACAAGAGCAACCAAGAACTTGTAGACCAGCTTAACGTTGCACTTGCAGCAGTGAAAGCGAACGGCGAATACGACAAGATCTTCAACAAGTACTTCGGTAAGTAATTTATGGAATTAACGGGTTACTCTTTAGGGCTCGTCGAAGCAAGCTGGATGACTGTTCAGCTTGCGTTCGTAAGCCTATTGGTTGGATTGGTTCTAGCAGGTTTGTTTGCAAGTGGTGAGATGTCTCGTCGTATTGCAATTAAATGGCCAACGACTGCATTTGTGACGATTGTTCGTGGTTTACCAGAAATTCTGGTCGTACTGTTTATCTACTTTGGTTCGACACAAGTTCTGTTCATGATCACTGGCGACTTCATAGAAGTGAGCCCGTTCTTATCTGGTGTTGTTGCACTGTCACTTATCTTTGCTTCTTACGCTTCACAAACCATCCGTGGTGCTTTGAAAGCAGTAAGCAAAGGGCAGAGAGAAGCAGCAAGCGCGCTTGGTATCTCTCAATCACGTTCATTCTTTCGTATCGTATTACCTCAAGCGGTAAGACACGCGCTACCAGGGTTAACCAACCAATGGTTAGTGTTACTAAAAGACACTGCATTAGTTTCGCTGATTGGCGTAACAGATTTGCTGAAACAAGCACAACTAACATCAGCGGCAACGCACGAAGCATTTACTTGGTACGCGACAGCAGCAGCTATCTACTTGGTCATCACTTTAATCACACAAAGATTGGTAAAAGTGATTGATGGTAAGTTCTCTATTCAAGGCTTGGGTAACAAAGGGGCAATGGCATGAATCAACAATACCTCTCTCAAATGCTTGAAGGCTTAGTAACCAGTCTTCAACTTACTGGTGCTTCATTACTTGTTGGTTGTATCTTGTCACTGCTGATGACGGTAACGCTAATCCTAAGAATACCGGCGATTCACTGGTTAACACGTGGCATAATCACGCTGTTCACCGGCACACCATTATTGGTCCAGATCTTCTTGGTGTATTACGGCCCGGGTCAGTTTGAGTGGATTCGTGAAAGCTTCATGTGGGCTTGGTTAAGCCAACCTTGGTTCTGTGCAATGTTAGCATTAGCATTGAACACCGCGGCATACAGCACGCTACTGTTCAGAGGTGCATTCAACGCCATTCCAGCAGGGCAGTGGGAAGCATGTCGCGCTCTCGGCATGGACAAAATCGCAACGCTGAAAGTGTTACTGCCATACGCTCTACGCCGCGCTGTTCCAGCTTACTCGAACGAAGTGATTCTAGTTTTCAAAGGCACGTCACTGGCAAGCACCATCACCATCATGGATTTGATGGGCTACGCTCAGCGTGTCAACGGCCAAACCTACGACACACTCACCGTGTTCGGCATTGCTGGCGCATTCTACCTAGCAGTAAACGGCATACTAACGTTGATCTTCCGTCAGGTAGAGAAGAAAGCCCTAGCATTCGAAGCGGCGTAAGCTAGCCACTCACAAGTTTAACTAACGTATAAAGCCTGCCATTTATGTTGTATAGATGGCAGTTTTTTTGTGTTTAGGATTAGCACATCGAAGCGCTGCAATTATGTACAGTTTGATGATGTTACTGGCACAATCATACTATATGGAAAGTTTCTGCATTTTGTGACGTACTCAACTTTACCTAGTTTTAAGCTACTGAAATTAATTGACTAATAGTGGTATGCTTTCGAGTATATGAAACTAGACCGAATCATTCTGTATTTAAATGCAGAATAATTCGGTCTAATAGCTGTTAGTTTGCAAAGGGCAGAAAGCGTTTGTGGTCTAAAAGCCTTGTTCTACGTTCTAGCTATTCACCTGTCCGTTTTCCAATCTCACGAACTTTCCGGTGGCACTATGTTGGAAGCGTTTGCGGTGCGTTAGTCACTTACTGGCTCTAACATTGTTGCTAATTCGTTGGTGCGTTTTCTTTTTCTTGGCAGCTAATTTGTTAACAAATGGCTTGATCACACTTGGTTGTCAGGTTGGTCGAACGAATCCTTTGTCAGTTAAAGCGCTTCAAACCGTGGTTGTTTGTCGTATGTCGCTTCTTAGCCAAGTG
>NZ_JBGOOM010000025.1:0-73163 GCF_041439575.1 Vibrio sp. 5S239
TATCTCGTATCTCGTATCTCGTATCTCGTATCTCGTATCTCGTATCTCGTATCTCACATATCTTTTCTTCCATACACAAAAAAGAGCACCGAAGTGCCCTTATCAAATTTCAAGCTAGCTATTAATAACTAACGATTATTGCCATACAGCTGCAAGTGAATCCATCAGGCCGCTCGTGGCACCTTGTGACTGTAATGCTTGAAGAATGATTGGCGCAAATGTCGTAACCATTGATGGATCCATACCTAATCCAGAAAATGCACTTTCAACGGCACCTTGTGAGCTTAATAGCGATGATAGACCTGTAGACTCTAGGCTCGACATGCCAGGAATAAGTGATGCGAGTTCTTTGTTGTCGACTGTGCCTAGTGAGTTTTGTGCAAGGGCTAACATTGAACCAATACCACCAACTGCTTGGTCGCTAGTAACAGAAGCTTGGTCAGCTACTGTATCCACAAGAGGTGTTGTTTCGTTCTGTTGAGACCACATATTCACTGCCGCCATTAGTGCAGTTTGGGATAGTTGGGAATAGTTGGTATCTGATGATGAACTGGTTTGTTCAGAGTCGCTAGTGCTAGCGCAAGAGACAACAGCAAGGCTGCTTAAAACTGTGATGAGTACTTTCTTCATTATTCGTCCTTAAGTAATAAAGTAATTTACTCTTTCACTATAAACGAAAAACGGCGATGTAGTGACATCGCCGTTGGATTATTTTAATTTTATTTCCCTATAGTAGTTTGTTTTACTATAGGTTTTTTCAAAAATTAAAGAACAGCTAGAAGTTCTACTTCAAATACTAGAGCAGCAAATGGTGGGATTGCTGCGCCTGCGCCACGCTCACCGTATGCTAGATCTTGAGGGACGTATAGCTTCCACTTAGAGCCAACAGGCATCATTTGTAGAGCTTGTACCCAACCTTGAATTACGCCAGTTACTGGGAATTCAGCTGGTTGGCCACGAGATACAGAGCTGTCGAAAACAGTACCGTCAGTTAGTTCACCGTGGTAGTGAACACGTACTTGCTTGTCTGCTGTTGGAATTTCGCCAGTACCTTCAGTTAGTACTTCGTACTGAAGACCAGACTCAAGAACCGTCACTTCTGAACGAAGAGCGTTGTCAGCTAAGAAAGCCTCGCCGTCAGCAGCTGCAGCTTTAGCTAGTTCTTGACGTGCTGCTTCACCACGAGCGTGTAGCTCTTGTAGTGCGTTGTTGATTTCGTCAATTTCGATAGCTGGCATGTCACCAACTAGAGCTGTTGCGATACCGGCAGCGATTGCGTCAACGTTTAGGCCTTCAAGACCAGAACCAGCAAGTTGTTGGCCCATTTGTAGACCGATACCGTAGCTTGCTTTTTGCTCTACAGTTTCAAATTTTACTTCAGACATGAAAAGTCACTCTTTTTGTCAGTACGAAAACAGTAAGAATACCAGTATTAGCATCGTGAAGAAATGGTTAGCCCCTGATCACTTGTGCTTTACTAAGCCCAAAATCACAGCTATGTTAATTTTTCTGCTTTGCTCCTCGTTGTGACGGAAAGATCTATACTGTTGGTACTTTGGTTTTTATACTGTAGTGATTCAACGTATAGGACGCAGTGGTATGAATCGTCGTCAAAAGAAAAAACAGCAAGTTGACCACTTTGCAGAGCTTAAGGATCGACTGCTACAGCTCAAAGTCAAATTGAGCTCACTCGATATAAAAAAAATGAAGGCCACAGTTACGCAAACTTGGCAAGCATTGCCGAAGTTGCACCAAAGGTTATTGATGGTCATAGTGCCAATCGTATTGGTCTTACTTTTCGTGCCGCTCCCAGAGCCTAAAGTAGAGGTAGTTCCATCAACATCGCGTGTCGCACTTGAGATAGACACCGTTGGGTTAAGTAAACAGCAAAATACAAAAAGTACCCCATCAGAATCTAGCACCTGGCAGGAGTATCTTGTTAAGCAAGGTGACACTTTGGCGCAGGTTTTTCGAAACAATGATTTACCGCTGTCTGATCTTAACGCTTTAGTCCGTATTGAAGGCTCTGATAAGCCTCTTAGCCAGATCCGAAAAGGCCAGCTAGTGCGATTTAAAGTTGCAGAAACGGGTCAACTGGATATTCTTCAACTAGAGAAAGGCGACACTTCGGTGATGTTTTTCCGACTGTCTGATGGTGGCTTTGGTCGAAGCAAGTAAATCAGACGAAGTTGATAGCTACCTATTCTTTGATAGAAAAGAGCTAATGACTAGCTCTTTTTTTTGGGCGTTTGAAAGGTGCCAGCGGCAAGATAATCAGCATGATTCCGATAAAGGTCAATGTGTCTGGGATTTCATCGAACCATGCTGCTCCGATGAATGCAACAAAGACTAACCCCGAATACTCTGCCAATGCAATTTGGCTAGAGTGAGCTTTCTGATAGGCGGCAACGGCCAGACCGTTATAGCTCAGTATCAATGTTGCGCTTAATCCAATGTATCCCAAATGTTCTATGGAAACCGGTTGCCAGTACAGGAAGCATAATATCAATGAAGCTGGAACTGAGAATAATGTTGTCCACCACAGCGTCGTGACCACCGATTGCTCGCTAGGGAGTTTTCTTACTAGGACATTGAAGAGTGCGAGTGTGAGCGCTGTGCCCAAAGCAAACAGTGCTGCCCAGTGGAATTGCGATGGCCTTAAGACTATCAGCGCACCAATGAAGCCGATGGTAGTGGCGATAACCTTGCCAAGTGCTGGTTGCTCTTTCAGTAGAAACATAGCAAGAGGCAACATCAATAAGGGGGCGACGTAAAACACAGCGTTAGCAGTTGCCAAAGATAAATGGGTGATCGCCACAACCATACACCCACTGCCAATTAATATTAGCTGCCCTCGTATAAAGGTGACTTTGGCTTGCTGTAAGCGTCGTTGCTCTTTTTTCTGTTGCAGCCACAAAGGGGTGATGATAAGTAGGGATATCAACTGTCGGAAAAAAATATACTGAAGAGGCGGTACTTCGCCATTCAATAGTTTAACTGCTACGTCCGAAAGTGAGGCAAACAGGTTACCCGCAATCAGCATTAGGATACCGACAGTGATATTCGACATTACTTCTCTAATCTCATGTCTACATGTGGAATATCATCTTCCAGGTACATCTCAGAGATCGTCTTGAATCCATGACTTTTGTAGAAGCTTTCTAGGTGTTGTTGTGCGCCAATATCGATGGTTGTACCCGGCCAAAAAACTTCACAGCTTGTTAATGCTTCTTTCAGTAGTTGGTGTCCTAGGCCATCACCTCTTGCGGATTGTTTGGTTGCGACTCGACCAATACTGGCGTTGTCATAAGTCGTGCCCGGTGGCAGTAAACGAGCGCACGCTACCAATTCTTCATCAGCGTAGCCTAATAGGTGTTGAACACCTGCGAGTGTGTCTTTACCGTCAAGCTCCGGATAAGGACAAGTCTGCTCAACCACAAATACATCTACTCGTAATTTAAGTAATTGATAAAGTTGTTGCGTTGAAAGTTCTGTAAAGGGAAGTGAGTACCAATTGATCATGTTTATATCCAGAGATTATCGATGATCTGAATGTACTATGCGTGATGATTATTGGCATTAACTATTGTTAATTCTACCTTTAATTCTGCTAAGGCTTATCGAGGTTATTCCTAGGTAGGCTGCAATCTGGTTGTTGTTCAAGCGCTGTTCCAGATCGGGATAATGTTCGCAGAAAAGTTGGTAACGTTGCTCTGGGGTGTAGAGTAGCATAAAGCGTTCTTTGTTTTCTTTATGCATCAGTTGAGTTTCTAACAACTTTAAATACAAGGGGTTATTCGATGAACGCCACTCAGTTAGGGCTATCATTGGAAGTTCTAATAGCGTGATTGGCGTTAAAGTTTCCAGTAGATAAGGGGAGGCTTGCTTTTTTATTAGGCTCTCAAAACCGATGATCCAATCTTGTTCCCAGTAGAACTCTTTGCTGTATTGTTTACCGTCGTCAGTGAGGTAGCAAGCATGGCACAAGCCCTCAAGTACAAAGTAGATTGAGCTCGCCATCTCTCCTTGGTTGATCAGTATGTGTCTAGTCGGCAGTTCAAGCGGTTTCGCGACGCCTAATAGAGACTCAATTTGATTTTCAGAGAAGTCGAAGCTTTGTAATTGTTCGATAAAAGAGGTGTGCATGAAAATAACCTATCCCAAATAAGTGCCGAAATCATCGCACTTATTTGGAGAGACGTACAGAGCAGGATAAATCAGCGTCGAGCATGTTGTTCTAGATAGTCTTGAGCAAGTTTTCGACCCATGTATTTACCTAGAGTTTTCAATGGTACTTTCTTAAGGTTCACCACAATTAAGCCGTCTAACGCATCATTAAATGATGGGTCGACGTTAAAGCACAC
The DNA here is from genome assembly GCF_041439575.1 of Vibrio sp. 5S239. Taxonomy (NCBI): domain Bacteria; kingdom Pseudomonadati; phylum Pseudomonadota; class Gammaproteobacteria; order Vibrionales; family Vibrionaceae; genus Vibrio; species Vibrio sp. 5S239. The sequence continues at coordinate 4,365 of NZ_JBGOOM010000025.1, forward strand.
CAGCTTACCGTTCATCCCTAGATATTGGCGCAGCAGTACCGGCAGGCCTTTGCCTTGCTCCATACGTGCTAACACTTTAGAGAGCAGAGGCACACTCGCCAGTGAAGAGAGCAGGTGATTCTGCCAGAACACATGACTACTGGTATTGAGTGGTGAAGAAGGTGAAACCAGATGCGCTTTTTCTTCATCGTAGTGGTGAATTGATAAGGTGGTCGCGATCAACAGGCGCGCATTGTGGCTGTAATCATTACTGATACTGACCGGGCCAAATAGGTGGGTGTATTGAGGGTGACGAGAGACAAAGGTTGCGATACCTTTCCATAGCAGTAACAGTGAGTTAAGGCTTTTTTGATAAGGTTTACTCACTACAGAACGCCCAAGCTCGATACTGTTGTCTAACGTATCGATGAACTCTTGATTGTAGTTAAACAGACTACGAGAGTAGAGCTGATCAAGTCCGTGCTCTGCGATTAATTTGTCGACCATACCAAGTCGATAAGCGCCGACCAATTCTGCCTTCGCTTTGTTCCACACAAACAGTTGGTGGTAGTAAAGATCGTACTCATCTAAATCACAAGCAAGCCCGCTGCCTTCTCCAACTTCTCGGAAACTCTCTTCTCTGACTCGACCGATCTCACGCATTAAGTTTGGAATGGATTGGCTTGGTGTGCAGTAGACCTCAAAGTCGCCCTGATCGAGTAGTTTCATATCTTCAGGGAGTGAGTCTATTTCGATTGATAATACTTCTGGTGATATTGGCGCTATCACTTGGGTATCGAAAGAGGGCGCGTGGATTGGCGTACTCAGGCTATCTTGTTGACTCATGAGGTAGGTATTGAGTCGTAGGTAGTTGACGATATCCATCTCTTTTTCAAACGATTTTATCTCTGAATACGGAATCGATGAGCCAATTGAGATAGAGATAGTCGTAGCTTGCTTATTCAGAAGTTCACGGCCGAGTAGAGCGGTTCTTAATAGCGGATGGACTCGACCTGCTTGATAGAAAAGTTCACTGTTTTTACCATTGATGAAGGTCGGAACCGTAGTGGCTTGATGACGTTTGACGAATTTGGCAACCGATTTGCTCCATTCGATGTCTGTTAGTGTTTTTGTCCCTTTACGGTAACTCGATACTTCGCCCGCAGGGAACACGATCAACAGTCCACCGTCTGCTAAGTGGCGATTGGCATCTCGAATGGCCTTGGCATTGGTGCGTTTCGATTCTTTACTATTAAAGACATCGACCCCAATGAAAAGCTCATCCAATTCAGGCAGGCGTTTAAGTAACTCATTTGCCAACACCTTCACATCCTTTCTTACCGATCCTACGAGATCGGCAAGGATCACGCCTTCAATCGCGCCAAGAGGGTGGTTAGCCACAATCACGACAGGCCCTTTTTCCGGGATGCTTTCTGTGCTTCCCGATGCAACCGAGTAGTCGATATTGAGCGCCGACAGAGTGTAATTCATGAACTCGAAGCTAGATAACTCGTTTTGTCGATCTTGATAGAGTCGGTCTAGCTTAGATAGCCCAGTTGCCCACTCGACAACAGACTCACCCAACCCCAAAGGCGTGTAACGTGGTAAACGAAAAGGACTATCAATCATAATGAAGCTACCTTATTGACTAAAGTTGTTTAGGAAACCGTCTTGATTCTTGAAATCTGTCACACTTAAAAACCGCACCGCATAGCTAGATTTGGTTCAGCTCTATTTAATGAGTTTCGGCCAAACTTTATCGGCTTGTTGAATGTGCTGTGCTTGGTCTTGTTCCCAACGCTGCTTAATCTCTTGGTCGTAGTTGAGGTAAAGCTTGTTATCAACGATCGACCATTGATGTGGGTCACCCGGCGCAAAGTCACTTTTTGCCGATACGGCCCAAGCACAATAACCACCATATTGAGGGGCATATTTTTCAGGATTATTAACAAATAAAGTCAGATTCTTTTCAGAAGAGAAATACCAGTCCGCCCCTTTGTACTCAGTGTTGAATTTTTTACTGCCTTCAACGGGCTTCCCGGAAGTGAAATACGCGACGGTGTCGTAGCCATCGAGCGCCTTGCTGCTAAAGAATCCGGTGTAGATTTCATCGGCGGCAAATACGTAAGGGCTAACAAGTAGCAGAACCATGGTTAATAGTTTTCTCATGATGGGCTCCATCTATAGATTGATTGCGGGTGATAAATCAAAGTTAAAGCGTTGCTGATTTATCTGGCATGGTTTAATGGGCTCGCATGGCGAGCCGGGTGTATAAAACATAGAGGCTTGGCCATGCAGATTACGTAAGTGTGTAAAGCTCACGGTATGTGCGTCTTCGCGATGCATACAGGTCGCTAAATGAGGTTGTTCGTTGTGATGGTGAGAGTGAAACTGCAGTAAGTTCTGTTGATTCTTGCCTGTTGCCATAAGTTGGTCGTACTTTGCTTGTCGGTAGGTTTGCACTCGCTCTAAATCAACACCAGATGAGAAGAGTGGAGAATCGGTTTCGACTATTTTTTGTTGAATGCCATCCCACATGTAGGTGATAACCAAACCATGGTGTTGAGTTAAGTTCGGCGCGAAAGCCAGTAGGGTAAACGGGGCAAAGGAATGCAGATCGAGCTTATGAAATGCATCAGAGAGCTGACTGATATGACGACTCGATGATAGGTTCTTAAGTAACAAACCACGGCTGACCAAAGGGCCATCAGGTACAATGCCTTGATAGTTATTGAGTAGACAAAGCGAAAGCCCGAACTCATTAATACTTATCCAACTACCACCGCCACTTGGGTCGAGTGGCATGATGATATCGACACCGTTAACTCGATATTGTTTGGGCGGCATCGCCAGTGCTCGCGTCTTTTGTTCATCACGATTAAAAAAGACCTGATAGCCATTTTCTTCAAGTAGCCAAGATACTGAACACATGGTTATTGCTCCCTCAGATAACTACTGGTGGCTGGGGCATAACCAAAAGTGTTGCAGGTTTCCATGTCTAGGAAGCTGGTGATCACCTTGATCATCGCGTAATGATGATTGGCATGCAGCGCGGCAAAGGTGATCTCTCTTTCTAGCGTAGAAGGCAGGCTTGCAAACACCTGAGTATCCATCGAAACCTCGGTTTGGATCATGATGGGCGCTTCGAGATCGTTGTGGTCTAGTCGCTCAAGCCAGTTGATCACATAGCGGATCTCTTTGACTGCAATTGAGCGGTTGTATTCGACTGGATGGCCACGACGACGGGTATTGTAATCAACGGTCGCGTTCTCTTTTAAAATCAGAGCATGAAAAAGATCGAGCGTATGACGAGTATGCTCACCAATAGAGCTTGTGACGTGCGGCTTTGCTCGTGTCAGATAGTCACTGTCAGATATCGCTAACAAAAACTCTAAACCCTGATTCAATATCTCTGTCGCTCCCTTGATACTGGGAGAGGCAGAAGTGAGGGCGATTGGTTGGGCTATCGGGTTCATTCATGATCCTCGTACAAAGTTAGTCGGTGGTCGGATATTGTTGAACAAGGCGTCGCTCTTCTTGCCACGCGTGAAGCAAGCTCTTAAAAGAAGGAGGTTGATGGCCTCTTTGTTTTTGTTGAGCGCCAATATCAAAAAGAATGCGGTATTGCAGAAGTAGTGTGGAAAATATCTCTCGTAGTGGTGTGTTGCGATCCCAGATGTGCCCGGCTTCACTGCTTGCACCATTGACCTCAAGGATGGTGAAATCCTCACCTTTCATTAGGCTGTACATGTCCTTAAACTTGACGTCGAGTCGACCAAAATGGAAGCCATCGAAGTCGTCGAATATCTCATCTAAACATTCGGTTAAAGCTTGAGTTATGTATTGATTTCCGTCTCGGAAGATACTGCCACGGCTATGGCTACCTGCGAACGCAAGTTGGAATTCTTCGCCCTCTGCGAGTACTCGATCCAATTTATCTTGATGTCTTGGTAGATACAGGTGACTGAGCTGCCCAGCACGTGGGCTGTTCTCGATTAACTGTTTGAGTGTCGAGGTACCATCCCCCGTCACCATTGGCGAATATTTAAGAGTGATCGAGATGATCTCACCTTGTTTTTTGTTTGGATAACGAACATAGAAAACACCCGCTTCAGCCTGATAAGGCGCCTTTTTTTGCAATAGAAAGCGAGCACTAATTGGGAAGGATTCAATATATTGCTCAAGCTGATCTTGGTTGTTGATCAGTTTTACTCCAACACCTCGGCAACCCAGATCCGGTTTCGCCACAATAGGGAAATCGAGATCCGATTGTATCAATGCGCAGTGTGCATTTTCGGCTTGTTTTTTACTGCTGAGATCCGTTTTGGTTAGGGTGATAAACGGTGAGATCCAACGCTGACTTGAAGATCCGGCAAGGCTCAATATCTCATGCTTTGATTCGCCGACCATGCCACTGAGTTTGATGCTCGGGTTGGCGATGAGCGGCAGCGCCCAGTCAAAGTGCCGTAACCCTTGTATCAGGCTTTGAATCACTACTGGAGTGTAAAAGAACCACGTCGGAAGAAACTCGTAAGGAGAGATACTGCGCACGGTATCTTTTTCAAGCAGGGGCATGCCGGCATTAATTTGATGTGCTGTAATGATGTGAATATCTTGCGGTGAACTCATGATAATCCTCTAGAGTAGGTTTTATTCATTAATCGATTGCCGACTAGCAGCAAAGCGATGGCACACGGGATGATGATCCATTGATATTCAGAGGCTTGCAGCCACGCTGATGTCCCTAAATAGTAGATGGCAGAGAAGACAATGCCAGTCCAGATCGCTGTCGCGCTAATAACGGCAAACAAGAAAGTAGGCAGTGGTATGGCGAAAAAACCACTTAAGGTAAAACCAACGGTACGAAGCCCCGGTATAAAGCGAATGACAAAAAGACTGCTGAATGCGTTTTGACGTAATTTGGTGCGAAGCATTCGAAAGTATCGGTTGGTGAGGGCTTTGTAACGAACGCCTCTGAAATAACGTCCTGATTTACCAAGGTAATAAAGGCCAAGATCACCAGTAGCAATGCCAATGAAAATCGCAAGTAACGCATATTGAGGTGGGATGAGCCCTTGGGTCGCTAAACCTGCCGCCGTAACGATGGCCAGATCTTCAAGCAGGTAAGAAAGCGCAATAATGCCAAGCATCAGCCATAGCAGCGACTCCTCTCCTGAATTTAACCATGCTTGAATGCTCTCGACGGTGCCCATCAAATGTCCTTATCTATCCTATAGATGAATGGCTTATTGGCCATTCATTGAGTGTAGTAAATTAAATAGACAGGAGGAGCTGAGAAAAACTTACAGCGTATTGCTGCTTTTTTACGTTGATTGGATTCAATTAGCGGCTTGAGCTGTGTTGTTTAGATGAAGAATGAGCAGGAGTTTGAGGTTCGAAAGTTAAGGCTTTAAACTGTGAATTTAGACGAGAAAACAAAAAGGCTGAGTCGTTAAACTCAGCCTTTTAGACGGTTAACTATTGATTAATTGAGTAATCTATTTAGTTAGGTCAATTTGGTAAACGCCGAAGCCAACATCGTCAGTCGCAACACGTTTCATTGGGTATTGACCCTTATCTTTGATGAATTGTGCCGCTTTCTCACTTGGCGATGTTTCAAAGCGGATATCTAGCTTTTTATCCGTTTTGATTGGTGCGAATGACCAGTTGTTGTCAGCTGTTGGGCTCACTTGGCCTTGTTCTTTGCTTACGCGAGAGATGTAGTTTGCAAGTACAGTACGGTTCTCATCTGGTGCATCAAATGCGATGAAGTCTTCACCGGTACCTGGGAACTTAGCACTGTATGCACGGTAGTTGTTGGTTGCGATCAAGAAGTCTTGCTTCATGTCGATTGGCTTACCTTGGTAAGTTAGGCTAACAATACGTTGTGAGTCAGGGTTAACGACTTTACAGTTTGCATCGTATTTCGCAGGTTGAGTGACGTCGATTTGGTAATCAACACCGTCGATAACATCGAAGTTGTAAGTGCGGAAATTATCCCACTCGATCAACTGTTGTGGTGCTGTTGAGTTAACATCCACTTGGTTGAACTGACCAGCAGAACACTCAAGCCACTCTTTTACTTCGTGACCTGTTACCTTCATCGCAACTAGCGTGTTCGGGTAAAGGTACAAGTCAGCTGCGTTACGGAATGTCAGTTGACCAGATTCTACTTCAGTGAAGTTAGCTGGGTCATTTTTACGACCGCCTGCTTTGAATGGTGCAGCCGCTGAAAGTACTGGTGTGCCATCTAGGTCTGGGTCACCTTGGATGAATTGCTCAACGTAATCTTTCTGTGCAAGGTTAACAATCTGTACGGTTGGATCGTCTTGTACTAGAGACAGGAAGCTGTACATCACATCGTCTGCTTTACCTATTGGTTGGTTAACAAACTCACGAGTACCCGCGTGGTCTTTCTCTAGTGCCGTTACGATGCCTTCATCAGCAGCAGCAAGCGACTTCTTCTCTACTTTGTCGTAGATAGGACGCGCTTCCGATTGGCCCTTAACCACTTCCCACTTACCGTCTTTTTGTGCAAGTGTTAGATCCATAACACCAACGTGGCTACCCCAACGACCTGGCATTACTGCCGCAACACCGTTCATGGTGCCGTTTTCGTTGTCAACGCCTTGGATGTTGTCGAACCCTTTACCTGGGAACACGGCGTGAGAGTGGCCGAATGCGATAGCATCAATGCCTTCTACTTCAGAAAGGTAAAGCGTAGAGTTCTCTTCGCCAGCTTTGTATGGGTCTTGAGATACGCCAGAGTGAGGGATAGCAACGATAACCTCTGCGCCTTCCGCTTTCATTTGAGGCACTAACTCGTTAGCGGTCTCAATGATATCGCGAGCGATCATTTTGCCTTCTAGATTCTTCTTATCCCACGTCATGATTTGTGGTGGAACAAAACCGATGTAACCCACTTTTACTTCATGCTCTACGCCTGCAGTATCTTCAAACGTGTGCGTCTTGATGATGTATGGCGTGAAGTAGTGTTTTTTGGTTTTTGCATCGTAAACGTTAGCACTGATGTACGGGAAATCAGCGTCGTTGATCGATTCTTCTAGGAACTCAAGACCGTAGTTGAATTCGTGGTTACCTAGGTTTGCAGCCTCATAGCTTAGTTGATTCATGGCTTTGTATGCGGGGTGAACTTCACCTGCTTCGATACCTTTGTCTGCCATGTAGTCACCCATTGGGCTACCTTGCAGTAAGTCACCGTTATCAACCAATACGCTGTTGATTACTTCGCTTTGCGCTTCTTTTACTAGGGTTGCAGTACGTGCTAAGCCGATTTTTTTTGATGGCTTGTCTTTGTAGTAGTCGTAATCCATTAGGTTGGTATGGATGTCCGTTGTTTCTACGACACGTAGTTTAATCACTTCATCGGTATCTGGTGTGGTTGTGCAGCCTGCTAGAGTCAGACCAAGGCCTGCAAGTACAGCCAATGACAAAGGTTTTATTGCAACTTTCATTGTGGGCTCCAAAGTGGATGGTAGAAAATTCATTGCGTAATGTAACAAAATGCAATGAAACAATGATTACAGCTAATTTTAATCCGTGACTTAGATCGATTACTTTGTGCTGCTCTGCAATGAGCCTCCCAAATCTGTTAAATCGACAAATAATTGATACCAATTTAATAGGTCTATCTATCGATGAATTCAGTTCCTTATCAGCTTTTCGAATAAAGAATGAAATTTTAGAATTTCCAGTAATATGAGAGGCTCGTCATAATGCCTAAGTCAAGGACGTATCAGGCAGATGAATAGCAAGGACAGCTCAAAACGAAGCTTCTTTTTCTTCTAGTGCCAATACTCCTATTCACTGAAGTGGATGAGTTAAATCCCTTACTTGGCAAGAACAAGTAATGAATTGCTCGTTATGCGAGCCTTAAAGGAAGCACTGTAATGGACCAAGAACGTTTAACCCACCTAAAACAGCTAGAAGCGGAAAGTATCCATATTATCCGTGAAGTGGCGGCTGAGTTTGATAACCCAGTGATGATGTACTCCATCGGTAAAGATTCTTCTGTGATGCTTCATTTAGCTCGCAAAGCGTTTTACCCAGGAAAGATTCCATTCCCATTATTACACGTTGATACGGATTGGAAATTCCGCGAGATGATCGAATTCCGTGACCGTACAGCAGAAAAGTATGGCTTTGATTTATTGGTACATAAAAACCCTGAAGGTATCGAGATGGGTTGTAACCCATTTGTACATGGTTCTTCGAAACATACGGACATCATGAAAACTCAGGGCCTCAAGCAGGCGTTAAACAAGTATGGGTTCGATGCTGCTTTTGGTGGTGCGCGTCGTGATGAAGAAAAATCTAGAGCAAAAGAGCGTGTTTACTCTTTCCGCGATAAGAACCACACGTGGGACCCAAAAAACCAACGTCCAGAGCTTTGGCACACTTATAACGGTCAGGTTAATAAGGGCGAAAGCATCCGTGTATTCCCGTTATCAAACTGGACTGAACTGGATATTTGGCAATACATCTATCTAGAGAGCATCGATATTGTTCCACTTTACCTATCGGATAAGCGCCCTGTTGTTGAACGTGATGGCATGCTGATCATGGTCGATGACGAGCGTATGGAGTTGCAAGAAGGTGAAGTGATCGAAGAGAAAAGCGTTCGTTTTCGTACTTTAGGCTGCTACCCACTAACTGGAGCGGTTGAATCTGAGGCGAATACGCTCACTGGCATTATTGAAGAAATGCTGGTGGCAACCTCCAGTGAGCGTCAAGGTCGAGCGATTGACCATGATCAGTCGGGCTCTATGGAGCTGAAAAAGCGCCAAGGTTATTTCTAAGAATCTAAGGAAAGAAAAATGAATAGTGCAGTAGAAGCCGAATTGGCTGAACTAGGAATTGAAGGTTATCTAAGTCAGCATCAGCATAAATCTATGCTTAGATTTTTAACTTGTGGCTCAGTAGATGACGGTAAAAGTACCTTAATCGGTCGCTTACTCCATGATACAAAACAGATTTATGAAGATCAGCTAGCCGCGGTTCACTCAGATAGCCAACGAGTGGGCACCACAGGTGAGAAGCCTGACTTGGCACTGCTTGTTGATGGCTTGCAGGCTGAACGTGAGCAAGGCATCACGATCGACGTAGCTTACCGCTACTTTTCGACGCAAAAACGTAAATTCATTATTGCTGATACCCCAGGGCATGAGCAGTATACGCGCAACATGGCAACAGGCGCTTCAACGTGTGATCTGGCAGTGATCTTGATTGATGCTCGTAAGGGCGTGCTGGATCAAACACGTCGTCACTCGTTTATTTCTAACCTGCTTGGTTTGAAGCATTTCATCGTTGCAGTGAACAAGATGGATTTGGTGGATTATTCGCAAGATCGTTTTGAAGAGATTCGCGATCAATATCTAGAGTTTGCTGAAAACCTAGAAGGCGAAACCAATATTCAGATCTTGCCGGTTTCGGCGCTTGAAGGCATTAACGTAGCAACGTCAAATAAAGAGCTCGCATGGTTCGAAGGTCCGTCTTTATTAGAAGTGTTAGAGAACGTCGATATTGATAAAAAGCGTTCTGCAGGTGAGTTCCGTTTCCCTGTGCAATATGTGAACCGTCCTAACTTAGACTTCCGTGGCTTTGCTGGCACTGTCGCCTCTGGTCGTGTGAGTGTCGGTGATGAAATCAAGGCTCTGCCGTCAGGTAAAAGCTCTAAGGTTGCACGTATTGTTACCTTTGATGGTGACTTGGAATCTGCGCAAGCGGGCTTAGCAGTCACGCTGACACTTGAAGATGAGATCGACATCAGTCGTGGTGATTTGATTGTGTTGGAAAACGCGCAGATTGAATCAACTAACCACGTATTAGCCGATATCGTGTGGATGACAGAACAACCACTGCAACCGGGTAAAGCTTACGACATTAAAATCGCAGGCAAGAAAACCGTCGGTCAGGTTGAAACGGTTCGTCACCAATACGACATCAACAACCTGTCGACTCACGAAGTTGACGAGTTACCGCTGAATGGTATTGGCTTGTGTGAGTGGTCACTGAACGAGACTATTGCGTTGGATAAATATCGTGAAAGTGCTGATACCGGAGGCTTCATCGTTATTGATCGTCTGACTAACGTGACGGTTGGCGCTGGTTTGATTCGAGACCGTTTGGGCTCAGTTGAACAGCAAGCTGGTCACTTCTCTGCATTTGAACTTGAGTTTAACGCATTGGTTCGCAAACATTTCCCTCATTGGGATGCCAAAGATTTAAGCCAACTACTGAAGTCATAACGACCAAGTCATCGCTTATTGAATCAGGCGGAAACCCATCGTTTCCGCCATAAAGGACGGGTATATGTGGCAACAAGGATTTGTATTAGCGATTTTGCTTGGCATCATTACTTGCCTACTCGTAACCCGTATTAAGCCGAGCTTTATCTTTGCTGGTGCGGCGTTTATTGCTTTTATGGCAGGAATGATTGACTTGTCGAGCCTGGCTAATAACTTCACTAACTCCTCACTACTGACTTTAATTCTTCTGATCCTCGCATCGAGTGCGTTGGAGAAAACTCGCTTAATCAGCTGGGTTAGCCGCAATATATCTGAAGGTCGGCTAGGTACAGTAGTCGCGAAGTTGGGTATTTCCACCGCGTTACTTTCATCTTTTACCAATAACACGGCAGTCGTTGTTTCTCTGATCGGTGCGATTAAACGTAATCAGCAACATGCGCCTTCCCAATTGCTTATCCCGTTGTCATACGCTGCCATATTAGGTGGCACGCTGACATTGATCGGCACTTCAACCAACTTGATCATTAATAGCTTTGTTGAAGATGCGGGATTACCGAGCCTGAATTTTTTCACCCCCACCCTAATTGGCTTGGCAGTCTTGGTCGGTGGTGTGTTGATCCTTATTCCTCTAAGCTACTTTCTACCCAGTTACGATGATGGATCTCAAGATGATCTGCCTTACTTCTTAGAAGCCAGAGTTGAACCGGGCTCACCGTTAGTTGGCCGCAGTGTTAGTGAGAACAACCTAAGAGCACTGAGAAAACTCTTCTTAGCGGAAGTGATTCGAGACGGTAAAACCACCGCGTCTATTGACCCTAATTTTATTCTTCAAGCTCGTGATCGATTACTGTTTTGTGGCGACGTCGAGAGCGTAGCGACACTGCAAGAAATCCAAGGGCTGACTCTGTTTGGTCAACATCACCTTAATGGCCAGAGCTTTGTTGAAGTTGTGGTGAGCTCTTCGGCCAGCTTCTGTAACAAAACCCTGAAAACCAGTCAGTTTAGAGACCGTTTCGATGCGGTTGTAGTGGCTATTCGTCGTGGCCATGAGCGCCTTGAAGGTGGCCTTGGAAACATCACTTTAACGGCTGGTGATACCTTGATTTTGGTTCCCGGTAAACGTTTTGAAGAGCAGCGTCAGCAACACAACAAAGAGTTTGTGTTGATGAATGACCTAGATTCGAGTGCCAAGCTGGATGCTGATAAGTCGACGTTAGTTCTATTTGGCTTCGCCAGTGTAATTGGCCTAGCACTTGCTGACGTACTACCTATTATCAAAGGCTTAGCTGTCTTTCTTTTATTGCTGGTGGCCTTTGGAGTGGTACAGCTTGGTGAACTTCGCCGACGTTTTCCCGTTGATATTGTGGTAATTGTAGGTTCAGCGCTGTCGATTGCTCAACTGATGATTTCATCGGGTCTGTCTGAGCGTATGGGGCTGATGTTTATGGAAGCCTTTAATGGTTGGGGCGTGTTTGGTGCGTTAGTCGCGACTTACTTTATGACGTTGGTGTTGACTGAACTGGTTACCAATAATGCGGCCGCAGCACTCTCGTTTCCTATTGGTTACAGCATGGCTGTTGGCTATGGTGTCGACCCAATGCCGTTCATTATGGCGGTTTTGTTTGGAGCGAGTGCCAGTTTTATTTCGCCATACGGCTACCAAACCAATTTGCTAGTTTATAGCGTAGGTAATTACCACCTCACGGATTATCTGCGCATCGGCATTCCAATCTCGATTGTCTATTCGGGTTTGGTCTTGACCTTAATTCCTTACTTTTTCCCATTTTAATGCTCTTTATTTAAAGGACTCATTATGACCGCAGTACTCAAGCCAAAAGATGAGAATGTTGTGTGGCACCAACACTCGATTAATAAAACATTCCGTTCTGATTTGAAATCACAAAAGCCCGCCGTGCTCTGGTTCACGGGGTTGTCTGGTTCTGGAAAGTCGACAGTCGCAGGGGCACTAGAGAATCGTTTGGCACAGCTTGGTTACCATACTTATTTGTTGGATGGCGATAATGTTCGTCATGGGCTATGTAGTGACCTTGGTTTCTCTGAGCAAGATCGCCGAGAGAATATCCGTCGTATTGGTGAGCTCGCTAAATTGATGGCAGATGCAGGTTTGATCGTGTTGTCAGCGTTTATTTCGCCACATCAAGCGGAAAGACAGTTAGTGCGTGATTTATTGCCGGAAGGTGAGTTTCTTGAGGTGTTTGTAAATACGCCACTTGAGGTGTGTGAGCAGCGTGACCCCAAAGGGCTGTATAAGAAAGCGCGCGCTGGAGAAATCCCTAATTTCACTGGCATTAGCTCAGCTTACGAGGCGCCGCAGAGTCCTGAGATAGATCTACCCGCGGGAGAGAAAACACTCGATGAGTTAGTAGAATTGTGTATTGACGCTTTAGAGAAGCGCAACATTTTAGCCAATTGAGTTGAGTGGTATGACTGAGACTACGCTTACTTAGCCATGTATTGAATGTCCCTTTCAGTAACGTAGCCTTGGTTGTGTCGAGACTGCAAGCCTATCTCTTCAATCATATTGCTAAACAGTGTAGTTTACGGTGCTTTTCGTTTCTGTCTGTACCGTGAATTTTTGGCTCAACAGAGTAATCAGTTGGTCGTAGTACTGCATGTTGGGTTTGTTGCCAAGTAAGGTACACAGCTCATTGCCTGTTGGACTAAATCGGTAGTAAACCAGCTTAACCCCTTTTGATATAGGTGCCAGTGACATGCTCTTACCTTGGTAAGCCAAGTGTAACGCTGGATCGAAATCAATTTCACCAGACTCTAATTCAGTACCTAGAATGATACCGATCTCAATTAAGTGAAGCAGGCTAGAGTAGGGCAGATTGTGTCCACCTAGGTTGATAGTGTTGGTGGAGTCTCTTTTACCAAAGCTGAATATTCCTGCATGGGATTTAAAACCAAGTAATAGTTTCCTGCTGTTATCACTGCCAAAACTGCAGCCCAGTGAAGCTGCTCTTTGCAGAGTTAATGCTTCTTTTGGGGTCATGTCTTGCAATATTTTCAGCGCCTTCATCGAGGTTGAGCCTGGATTGGTAACTTCTCTTTTTAACACCTGAGCCCAGAGTCTTTGCATCGATGTATTATGGATCTCTTGCGCCATATCGAAAAAACGGTATAGCCAGTCCTGATCCGGGTCTCCCGCGGCTTCATCCTTACAGGAAGAGTGCGCCAATTTGAGAATCTGCTCTAGATTCTTTTGACGCAGCTCCTTACGTTTTTTCTCACGCAATAGGGCTCGTTCGATAAGCGTGCTCTCAGCTTTACCGTTTGGTTTTACACTATGAACGATTAAGGAATCTAAGCCGAAGGTTTGTGCGATATGCAGCATTCTGCTTGCACTGTCGGCAATATGAGGCTTTTTATCATGCTTATGCTGTGTATCACTTGCATGCTCAATAATTACTGGTTGTTTGGTTTCAGACATAAAAGTACCGTAGGAGACGATTTAACTGCCTAAAATGTAACTCTTTATCTTATTAGTGGCTAGATTTTGCGTGCAGAGTTGAAGACTTCAACAAAATTTTACTTTTTATAATGATAATAAAATGTTAAATTTGTTGTAATTATCAAGGGGGATTTATGAATCAAGTTAATGATAATAAGCTGAAGAAAAAGCTTGGCATAGGGGTATTACTCGTTACTTATGTTGGTTTTCTAGCTTATATGTCTAATTACATCGTATAATTTAGATGAAAGCTCTAGTTATTAAACTGTTATTGAATAATATCACTTGTTCGGTGACGGTAGCTCATCCTTAAGCCACCCCTCTAATGGCTACATATCGTCATACTCTTCAATCGCTGTGCCTTCAATAAGATAACCTGTTTGAGCTAAGTCGTGGCTTATTGACTCTGTTTTCAGCGTACCTACTAAATAGATCACATCCCATAATTGTTGTATTGGTGCTCCTTGTGGAAACTTTACGTAGATAATTTGGTTTGGCGGCGGTGGTGGCACGTGGATACATGCGCCAAAGTAAGGCACCAGCAGAAACTCTGTGATCATGTTCTCATCACCTTCTAGTGGAATCACAAAACCAGGAATTTTCACTTTGCTACCATTCAGTTCCGGACGAACTGCGCCAAGTGTCGATTGTTGTGGGCTTTCCTGCGAGTGATCGACCGTTGGCATGCCAAATGAGTCGAGTTGTGCTCGCTCTGACTCTGGAATCAAGTCAATCCAATCGAGTGTTAATACCGATTCGTCAGTCTGAGTGGTTTCAGCGTGAGCTGTGCTGATCAATGGGAACATAAGTAACCCAAGTATCAGTAGGAATTTGCGTTGCATCGTAGGTTCCTATTTTAGATTCTAATAGTCATGCCATCAGACAATGACTGACGGTAAGCCCTGAAAGCGGGAATAAAGCCGATAATGATTCCAGCAACTTGCACCAACATAAGCAGTTTCCACTCATGAGGTGTGATTGCGGATATCGATATGTTGATACCATAACTTTGTTGCACAATAGGGGCAACCACTGCGATCAGGGCAAATAAGAGTGAGACGCCAAGTGTGATTCCCAGAAAGGTCAGGGCACTGGCTTCACTGATCAGTAAACCGAAGACATGGCGAGGCCTTGCTCCCATTGCACGAAGAATAGCCATCTCTCTGCGTCTTTCTTGCAAGCTAGTGAGTAGACTACTCAGCATCCCTAACAGTCCCGCAATGACAACAAAGCCTGATACAATCAGTAGTGCTTGCTCTGCTACTGCCATCATTCCCCACAATTCATGCAGAGCAATGCCCGGCATAATAGCGCTCAACGGCTCTTGGCGGTAGTTATTGATTTCTCGTTGCAGTGCAAAGGTTTGGATCTTAGATTTAAGCCCAACCATCATGGCGGTAATCTGCTTAGGTTGGAAATCATAAGTTTTTAACGTTTCAGCATCTGGTGTGTGACCGAGGTTAGCCCCCGATTCCCAGCCAACGTGAATCGCTTCAATTGCCTCTAATGACACATGCACCGTTTTATCTACCGGTGTTCCGGTTGGTGCGAGTATTCCGACAATCGTGAAGGGCAGGTTGTCGTGGCGACTGAAGGCGACATCACTGATACCGTGCGCCAGAATGATGTGATCACCAATCTTGTAATCTAACTTCTTCGCGACATCGGCACCAATCACCACATCAAATAGCTGATTGAACTCTTTGCCTTGCTGAAAAGTAAGTGGTTGCTTACTTCCATAGCGATAATTCTCGAAGTAGCTATGATTGGTACCCATTACGCGGAAGCCTTTATGTGAATCACCCAATGAGATTGGGATCGCCCACTTTACAGCGTTGTGCTGGCTAAATTCTTCATAGCTTTTCCAGTCGATGTTGTTGGTCGCATTACCGATTCTAAATACGGAATAAAGCAGCAGGTTTACCTGACCAGAGCGGCCACCGACGATAAGGTCAGTACCTGAAATCGTATTCGCAAAGCTGCTCTTAGCTTCGGTTCTTACACGTTCCACACCGAGTAATAGAATGACTGAAACCGCCACAGTGAGAATAGTCAGAATGGCTGTGGCTTTACGGTTGAGTACGCTTTTTAAGGCTAAGTGAGTAATGACTTTCATACGACAACCTTAGCTTGGTTAACGGTTTTTAAATCTATGGTTCGAGTGAACAGTTTTTCTAGTGTTGGATCGTGACTGACAAAGATCAGGGTAGAACCCGCCTGATTCGCTTGTTCTAGCAACAGTTCGATAAAGGCTTCTCGGTTGTCATGATCCAGAGCCGATGTCGGTTCGTCGGCAATAATGATTTTGGGTTGGCCGATCAAAGCACGAGCGGCAGCAACACGTTGTTGTTGACCAATACTCAACTCGGTAACGGGCTTGTCCATTAGAGCTTGAGGTAGCTTTAATCTGAGCAACAACTCTTGAGCGGTTGCTTGCAAGCTGTTCTGACTTTCAGTGACTTGCTGCTTACGAATCTTAGAAAACTGACAAGGAAGCGTCACGTTGTCGATGACAGACAAGTAAGGAAGCAGGTTAAATTGTTGGAATATATAACCAATATGATCGGCTCTGAATTTGTCTCTCTGGCGAGGTGTTAGCTGTGTGAGATCTTGGCCAAGGATAGATACTTCGCCTTGTTCAGCTTGGTTGATTCCGGTCAGTAACCCTAACAATGTTGATTTCCCGCAACCACTAGGCCCTTTGATGAAAAGGTGCTCTTGGGCTTGGATATGCAGTGAGGGGATCTCTAGCGTTGGGGGCAATTCAGGCTTCCAACGAAAGCTGATATTTTCGAGTTTGACCACAAGTGATGAACTGTCAAAAGACATATTAGCTCCAATAATTAAAGCGGTGTCTCTACTGGACAGTTATTAGAATAATAAATTCCCAGAGCACACCGATTTGTACAGCCAAGTAAGTGAATACTTACTTGGCTGCTTATCTACGTTTAATTCAATCTAATGCTAATTAGAATCGAAAACTAATACGATCTGCGTTAAGTACTTCTTGAATTTGAGCACTGTCAGCTAGCAGGTTCACAGTCATTGATTTTGTGTTGCTGAACTTAGAGAACCACTGAGTATTCACGGTATCCAGTTTTTCAATGTCAGAACATTGGTAGTGGTACTCGACAGTGAACTCACCGTGGCCGCCTTCTGAGTGGTCATGGCCTTCGTGGTCATCATGCTCGTGTTCTGCGTGGTCATGGCCTTTGTGGTTGTCATGCTCGTGTTCTGCGTGGTCATGGCCTTCGTGGTCGTCATGATCGTGTTCTGCGTGGTCATGGCCTTTGTGGTCGTCATGATCGTGTTCTGCGTGGTCATGGCCTTCGTGGTCATCATGCTCGTGTTCAGCATGATCATGGCCTTCGTGGTCATTATGATCGTGTTCTGCATGGTCAGGGTCTTTGTGGTCATCATGCTCGCCTTCTAGCGTGTTAGTCACCGATTTAAATTTCAGCGTACAGCTCGCATTGTTAAAGCTAAACAGCTCGTCTGGCTTGTTTAATTGCGCAATCGCTTGTTCAAATACTTTCTTCTGCTCAGCCGTTTCTGGAGCATGTTCAAAGCCAACCACATCAGCGCCGGGTGCTGTCACTTCAACAAGTAGCTCTTGTCCATCTTGAGCGATGTTCACTTCAACTTTACCGTGCACGTGTGCTTCGTGAGAGCGGAATTCTTCGTTAGCTAGAACATTAGTCGAGACAGTCATGCCGATAACAACGGCTAAAATAGTAGGTTTCATGTTTTTTTCCTGAATAAAGGTTAATTAAAAAGTAGTGGTAATTAAGCAATCTTTACAGGAGGTGAACGTGCTAAATAGGCAAAATACAGGCGCTGTAACGAAATGACAGACTCTGTGATAGCGACAGTAAATTCCGAATGGAACTCTGGGATCTGTGGAAGTGAGTGCCCTGTAATGAATTGATTTATCGAAAACAGCTCACAATGGTGTGAAGTGTGGTGTTCTGGTGAGATATCCACGATGTGTGTCGCGGCTAACACGCTTAACATAAGCATCAGCCCAAGCAAGAAGCCTGTTTTACGTTTCACATTGTTAGGTGTGTTTTTCCACATCAGGATGATTAACCACAGAAATTAAAAAAGGATACTGTTATAATATAACAATATCCTTTGGTCAGGTCTCGAAAAAGACGCGAATATCTTATTAAAGGTTCGCTTTAATCAGTCCAATAACTTGTGTGACCTCTGATTCGTTAAGCGCCCCTTCTTTAACAAACAAGATTTTACCTTGTTTGTCTTGAACGATAATCGCAGAACTATCTTCTTGCAGAGCCCATGAAGACGCGACTGCGCCGTCTTCATCTAACACCATAGAAGACCATGGGAACTCTTCTTTGCTGCTTTCGGCAGACGATTTAACAAAAGACCCTGTCCCCCAAATCGCATCATCTTGATTGATAATGGTTGTGGTTTGGTAGCTGTCTTCTGAGAACTTCGATGCGGTAATCGCTGCCATTAATGGGGCGTTGAGCTCTTTAGAGCTGCTGCGGCCAGCAATAGCTTGAACGACGCGAACTTTACCTAGGAGATTGCTGGTTGCCCAAGCTTGATAGGCGGTATTGCCGTCGTTTATAACAATTTCACCATAGTTGCTAACATCGACAGCAGGTAGAGTTTCACCTACAGATAGATTGTGAGCATTGGCGAAGAGTGGAGAGGCTGCGGCTAAAAAAGCCAGTAGAATTTTGTTTTTCATTATATTTTTGTTCCGCTTATTGGTTTGCATTGGAAGTATAATATGAAATTTGAAAAATGCCTCTTTAACTTTTTATCGTACGATGTTGAAATAAGTTGCACACTTGTTGCCAAAAGGTATAATGCATTGATAGCAAGTTAAATAACAGATTATCTTGCTGTTTGCTAACGGATTTAGCGATTAAATGTGCTTTGAACTAGGATATGTTCAGGTGCCTGACTGTAGTACTCAAATGGAATTGAGGTTGTATTATGTTAAGAGAATTTTCGACTTATCGCCCACATCAGGTGGCGCGTTTCGTTAAAGTCCTGTTCAAAGGCCAGTTTGCCATCGAAGGTATCGGAGAGTTTCGCTTCGACCAAGGCAAGGTGCTTCTTCCTGAAGTGTCAGACAAGCAAAAGCTCACCATTTTTAAAGAAGTTAACGGCACGATTGCTGCTCTGCCGGTATAACCGACCTTTATTGATCAAGCTTCAAATAGACCAACAGCAAAAAAGGGTTTCCGAATGGAAGCCCTTTTTTAATGAGTATCGTTTTCGTTTATTACCCGAACTGAAAGTTATTGTGGAGGAAAGCAAACCCCTGTTCCGCCCAACCCACAATAGCCATTAGGGTTTTTGGCTAGGTATTGCTGGTGGTAGGTTTCTGCAAAAAAATATTTCCCTGCCGGTAGAACTTCCGTTGTGATCTCGTTGCCTAAAGATTCAGTCATTGCTCTTTGATATTCTTGCTTAGAGTGCTCAGCGATAGCCTGTTGCTCTTCACTGAAAGTGTAGATTGCGGAGCGGTATTGAGTCCCCAAGTCGTTGCCTTGGCGCATGCCTTGAGTTGGATCATGACGCTCCCAAAAGGTCTTTAGTATTTGAGCTAAAGAGGTTTGTTTGCTGTCAAAAATCACACGAACCACTTCGGTATGGCCAGTTTGTCCTGAGCATACTTGTTCATAGGTTGGGTTGACTGTGTATCCACCTGCGTAACCCACTGAGGTAGAGACAACCCCTTGCAATTGCCAAAACAAACGCTCAGCTCCCCAGAAGCATCCCATGCCAAGCAGGACTTCTTGTTGAGAACCTGTAGGGGTATCTAGCAAGTCGGTCTGATTGACGAAATGGCGCTCAGTGATTCGGATTGGGTCAGCATTTCCCGGTAATGCGGTTGCTGCGGAAACCAGAGGTTGTTTGTTTAGCATGTTATGTTCCTTCTTGCATACGTTTACCGCGTTGGTTTTTATGAACGGTAGGCTGATATTAACGGTTGGTTAATATTGATTAAGTCTTCAAATTAGACCGTGTTATTACTGGATTTATTACAGACTCAGTGCCCTTTTAACGGTATGATTTATTTTCACTCATTTACGTACTGATAACTTCTTCAACCAATTAAACATGATAAGAAAAACTTTACCAGTTCTGATTGGCACTCTGCTGTCCTCGACACTCGCTTACGCTGATGTATCCCTTAGAATTGAAGGGGTTAAAGGTGCGCTTGAAGACAATGTGGATGCTTATTTAAGTGCCATTCCCGAAGATGAGTATTCAGTTTCGCTTAGGTTCCAATCACGCTTGGAATCCATGATTCAAGAAGCGCTTAATGCTTTGGGCTATTACCAACCTAGTATTACATTCTCTCGCTCTGAAGATGATTCTGAGCTTATTGTGTCTGTTGAACCGGGCGAGCCTGTTCTAATTTATACCTCTGATATCGTGCTCAGCGGAGAAGCAAAAGATGATCCCGACTTTTTGGCTTTAGTGGCAAAAAGTAACTTGTCTAAAGGCTCGGTTCTCAATCATGGTAATTACGATTCGTTAAAGTCTTCAGTGCGTAACCTTGGCTTGGCGAAAGGCTACTTTGATGGAACTTATGAAGTGAGTAAACTCGAAGTCGCCCCGGAACTTAATCGTGCATATGTTCGATTGCATTACAACAGTGGTATTCGCTACCACTTTGGTGAAACGAAGGTGACTGGTAGCCAGATCGAGGAAGACAAAGTTCAATCTCTTAAGCCTTTTAAATATGGAGATGCTTACTCGATTACTAAAGTCGGCGAGTATAACCAAAACCTGTCCAATACGGATTGGTTCTCTTCTGTGTTTGTTGAACCGGATTTAAGTCAATTGGGCGAAGGCCGTGAAATTCCGATGAAGGTGAGCCTTGCTCCACAATCGCGTAACCAAATCGAAACGGGTATCGGTGTATCAACCGACCTTGGTGTAAAAGGCACTCTCAAATGGAAGAAACCGTGGGTTAACGCCAGTGGTCACAGTTTCAATAGTAGTCTGTCAATTTCTAAGCCTGAGCAGACTATAACCGCGACTTATAAAATCCCGCTAGCTGATGTTCTTAATGATTATTATCAAGTTAAGTACGGAATGAAGAATTTAGATAACCGTGATACTAAGAGTTTGGAGTCAAACTTAGCGTTAGAAAGATATTGGCGTCTTGATAATGGCTGGCAGCGCACTGTCTTTATTCGATATTTGCTCGAAAACTATGAGCAAGGTCTGCAAGATGACTTAGCGCAATTCGTGTTGCCGGGGATCTCTTTCTCAAGAACTCGAACTCGTGGTGGCTCGATGCCAATGTGGGGCGATAAACAAACCATCATGGTAGAAGCTGCAGACGACACCTTGTTGTCTGAAACTCGAGTGGTGCGTTTTCAGGGACAAACGGCATGGATTCGCAGCATTGGTGACAATCACCGAGGCTTAACTCAGCTTCAATTCGGCGGTAACTTTGCCGATGAATTTGATAAGTTGTCTCCCTCACTAAGGTTCTTTGCCGGTGGTGACAATAGTATTCGTGGTTATGGTTATGAATCTATCTCTCCTCGTGATGCAAGTGGCGCACTAACGGGGGCAAAATACATTGCCACCAGCTCATTTGAATACCAATACAGATTGGTTGGTAATTGGTGGGGAGCAGCCTTCTACGATATTGGTGATGCATTCAATGATAAACCTGAATGGAAACATGGTACTGGTGTGGGTGTTCGCTGGGCGTCGCCTGTTGGTCCTGTGAGTTTAGATTTTGCTTGGGGACTAGATGCGAAGAAAGGCGATGAGTTCCAACTGCACTTTAGTTTAGGGCCAGAATTATGATCAAAGTGATGGGCAAATGCATTAAGTGGACGTCGATTTCTTTGACGTCTATTTTGCTGTTGTTGATAGCCCTACTCGGTTTTGTTTTGTTCACCAATCCAGGGCTGAATACAGTGTTGTGGGGCGCTGAAAAAGCATTGCCACAACTTGAAGTGGAAAGCACCAAAGGAGCACTGTTCCCAAGTTTTACGCTTAATAATGTGAAGTTTAAAGATGATAGCCTTCATATTGATACCAAAGTTAAAAAACTGGTATTGGCTATTAATCCTCGCTGTGTACTCGACCCTAAGTTGTGTGTCGACCGTTTAACGATTCAAGGTTTAGACTTCGCATTTACTGAATTACCTCCTGCCTCTACAGAAGAAACAGAACCGGCTCCGCCAGTGACATCGGTGAAAACACCTTTACCTATAGTGATCAATCGCGTCGCTTTGTCTGATATTAAACTGAATATCTTGGGTCATGAAATCGAATGGAGCTTGTTCTCAACAGCTCTAAGCATGCAGGGTGAAAAGCTGACGGTATCGCCAACCTTATTCAATGATCTGAAAGTTCAACTTGCTGAATCGGAGGAAGAAACGCAAGCAGAAGCGGTCGAGCCAGGATCAACCGCTAAAACAGCGATCGAGCTGCCTGAAGTCTGGATTCCTTTACAGGTTGTGCTGGAGCGTTTTGACCTAAACCGTTTTACTTTAGAGCAAGAAACTCCAATTATCGTCAACCACCTTGGCCTCGAAGCTAAGGCAGGCAAACATACGGTCGATGTTTCAACTTTAGAACTCGATATGCCACAAGCAAGCGCTAATCTTGCAGCAAAGGTTGAGCTGAAAGAAGGTTACCCGTTAGATCTTTCTTTGGAGGCGTTGGTTAAAGAAACCGATCTAGCAGGCCAGAAATTATCACTGAAAGCACAAGGGAGTGTGGCCAAGCTAAACCTAGATTCCCAGTTTTCTGAATTGATTGAGGCAAAGTTGTCTGGGGATATTCAACCCTTAGAGCCGACTCTGCCATTTGATCTTCTTTTAGAGGGCGGGCAAGCGCAGTGGCCCCTTACCGGAAAAAGCGATTACCAAGCGACAATTGAGCAATTCAAAGCCGATGGTTCACTAGATGGTTTCAATGTTCTACTTAAAGGTGAAGCCGATGGTAAGGAGATTCCTGAGTTAGCCATCGATCTACAGGGCAAAGGCACGACGGAACAGATTGAGCTCGAGCGTCTTAAGCTGAACACGTTAGGCGGTGAACTTAACGGTGTCGTTAAAGCGAACTGGAAAAATCTCGTTAACTGGCAAGCTGATGTAACACTCAAAGATATTCAACCGGGTCTGCAGTGGCCTGAAGCCGAGGGCAACATTAGCGGAAGCATCGTCACCTCGGGTGAGTTGACGGAAGCGGGCGGCTGGGGGATTGAACTGCCTAAATTGGATATTGAAGGGATCTTGCGAGAGTATCCTCTGGATATCGAAGGCCAGTTGTCGGCGTCGGATCGCAGTGCGAGCGGTGAACCTAAACTGAAGACCAGTGGTTTGAGTTTGGCTCACGGTGTTAACTCAATTAAGGCTTTGGGTCAGCTTGATCAGCAATGGGACATGGGCGTTGAAATTTACGTCCCTGATCTTCTAAAAAGTATCCCCGAGTTGAAAGGTCGAGCGATCGGTAACATCCAACTGAGCGGCCCAACGAAAGAACCGAAGGTCGATCTTGCTGTAAATGTCGATAAGGTTGATTGGAATAGCGAGGCAACACTTGAGTCATTGTCGCTCAATGGCTCTGTGGTTCCCCTACCATTACCTGAAGCTCAAGCTGATCTTGTATTAACAGCCAAGAACTTAACCTATCAAGAGCAAAGCGTTGAAAGCATCGACTTAACGGTGAGTGGCGGTGAGAAGAAGCATACGGTAACACTTGATGTGATATCTGACATCGTGTCGACAAGCTTAGCGATTTCTGGTGAATTGATTCAAAAGCCTTCTATTATTTGGGATGGATCGCTAGACAGAGTCAAAATCAGCACTCAGCAAGGGCCCTGGGTGTTAGATCAACCTGTCGCAATTAAGGCGAATGTTGATAAGCAGTTTGCCGATGTTCAAGCACACTGTTGGAATCAATCGGGTTCGAGTGTGTGTCTGGATGAAGACGTTCGTGTTGGAAAATCGGGTGAGGCGAAATTGGCGATCAACCAATTCAACTTCGAACAAATTAAAGCTTTTGTGCCTAAAGAGACGCAACTACAGGGCTTAGTGAATGCGACCGCTCATGCTAAATGGTCGGAGCAAGGTGAGCCTGAGGTGATGGTCAGTGTCGATATGCCGAAAGGTCAGGTTGTGCAACAAGTCGGAGAGCCCATCACACTAGGTTGGGAAAGCGTTGCATTGAATGCTCAACTGAAAGACAACAAACTGGATGCCTACTTTAAGTTGGATGTTTCCGACAATGGTGACCTGTCTGGCACGGTGTCGTTGCCGAATATTCTTGCCGAAGACAAAATGGTCGATGCTGCAATTAAGCTGACCACGTTCCATCTTGATTTCTTACAACCAATTCTCGGTGAATACAGCTTATTGAAGGCCGACCTTGAGAGTGATTTAAAAGTAAAAGGCTCTTTGATGCATCCTCAAGTCTTTGGTCAGTTCTCTGTTGATGGTATTCAAGTTAAAGGTGATGTAACGCCTATTGATGTTCAAGATGGCCGTATCGACCTCGACTTTGATGGTTATAGTGCAAAACTGGATGCAAATGTTGAAACGCCTGATGGTCATCTTGATATAGAGGGGAATGGGGATTGGCAAGATCTTAAAGCATGGCACTCTAACGTTAGAGTCTTCGCTGATGAGTTGATGGTCGATATTCCACCGATGGTTAAGGTTAAGGTTGTGCCTGATATGACCATCGATGTCACCCCAGAATTGGCAAAAATCACTGGTGATATTGCATTACCATGGGGACGCATTGTTGTCGAAGACTTACCACCGTCTGCCGTTGGCGTCTCTTCTGATCAAGTTATCTTGAATAAAGACCTTGAGCCGGAAAGCGAAGACACGATCCCATTTGATGTGATGACCAATATTAATATCTCTATCGGTGATGACTTTAAACTTTCTGCATTCGGCCTAGAAGGCGGTTTAGTCGGTAAGCTTAATGTCGCTCAAAAAGACCAAGGGCCGTTTATCACAGGTGAAGTAAACATTGTGGGTGGTACTTACCGATCATTCGGACAAGACCTGTTGATCAAAGAGGGTAAGATTTTGATGAATGGACCGCCAGATCAGCCATACGTAGCGATAAATGCAATACGTAATCCGGATAATACTCAGGATGACGTGATCGCAGGGATTCGAGTTACGGGCCCTGCGGCAGAGCCAGCCATCGAGATTTATTCTGATCCTGCCATGCCGCAAGCCAACGCGCTGTCTTATATTTTGCGTGGTCAAGATATAGATGGAGAGTCGAATGGTTCGATGACGACTACCTTAATTGGCTTGAGTTTGGCGAAAAGCGGTAAGGTTGTTGGCGAAATCGGTGAGGCATTTGGTGTACAAGATTTACAACTGGACACTGCCGGTTCAGGTGATGACTCTCAAGTAACAGTCAGTGGCTACATTCTGCCTGGCTTGCAGGTGAAGTATGGTGTCGGTATTTTTAACTCTTTAGGTGAGTTTACCGTTCGTTACCGATTAATGCAGGACCTTTATGTTGAAGCGGTATCTGGCCTAGACAGTGCCGTTGACCTGTTATATCAGTTTGAATTCGAGTAGCGACTTTGTGAGTTCGTCGATGTGCAAATGTGAATAGGCTATGGAGTGTATATGCGACATCTTGTTTTTGTATATGGCACCTTGAGACAAGGCCAGTCCAATCATCACTATGTGCAGGATTGCGAGTTGTTGGGGCGCTTTGATACTCCTAAGGAATTTGCTCTGTTCGATTTAGGTGCGTATCCAGCTCTAACTTGTGGAAGTAAAAGTGTTGCTGGCGAGGTCTATGTCATTAACGATGAAGTTCTAGCCTCGCTTGAGCGGCTAGAGGATGTCCCGGTTGAGTATCGTCGCGAGCAAATAGAGACCACATTTGGATTAGCGTGGGTATATTTGTATCAACTTGAGCTAACCGCTAATAAAGAAATACTTTCGGGTGACTGGTGTAAGTAGAACAACCCGTAGTCTCTCTATATTCTCAATATCCAACAAAAAGCCAGCATGTGAATGCTGGCTTTTTTAATGACGTTATTTTGAGAAGTAAACGAGAGGTTTAGTCTCGGTTAAGCTCAAGAAACTCTTCTACTTTTCTCACCATGTTCTTTGAACCTACAAAGAATGGTACACGTTGGTGTAATTCTGTTGGCTTGATGTCCATGATGCGCTGTGCACCATCAGAAGCGATACCGCCAGCTTGCTCCATAATGAAGGCAATAGGGTTACACTCATAAAGTAGGCGTAGCTTACCTTGAGGGTGGCTTTCTGTGCTTGGGTATAAGTATATACCGCCTTTAAGTAGGTTACGGTGGAAATCAGAAACCAAAGAGCCGATGTAACGTGACGTGTATGGACGGTTATCACTAGGCTCACTTTCTTGACAGTATTTGATGTATTTTTTCACACCTGTAGGGAAGCGGATGTAGTTTCCTTCGTTGATAGAGTAGATCTTACCTTCGTCTGGAATCATCATATTTTCATGAGATAGACAGAATGTACCCAGTGATGGGTCATAGGTAAAACCATTTACACCTGCCCCTGTTGTATACACCAACATGGTTGAAGAGCCGTAAATCACGTAACCAGCGGCTACTTGTTTGTGGCCAGGTTGTAGAAAATCTTCCTGTGTTGGTGGGGTACCAATCGGTGATACTCGACGGTAGATAGAGAAAATTGTACCAACCGAGACATTCACATCGATGTTTGAAGAGCCATCGAGTGGATCCATCAAAACAACGTATTTTGCGTTTTTATTGAGCTCTTTATTGAAGGCTACCGCTTCGTCTTCTTCTTCACTTGCTACACCACAAACTTGGTCACGAGCTTCAAGAGCCGCTTTAAATTTATCGTTCGCGTAAAGGTCTAGCTTCTGTTGCTCTTCACCTTGAACGTTGTCTGTACCAACAGCGCCAGTAATGTCGACAAGACCTGCTTTGTTGATTTCTCGGTTAACAATTTTTGCAGCAAGGCGAATTGATGACAAAAGGGATGATAGATCACCACTTGCATGGGGGAAGTCACTTTGTTTTTCAACAATGAACTCACCAAGGGTGCGCATCTCAGACATGTTATTTCCTTAAACTTCTCTGAATATTAGGGGGGATTTGAGCACTGTAGAACTTGCCTCTTGTGTGGGCTTTATTCATCTAGACACTTACCTAAATTCTACGGCTTAGATCTTTTTAATGGTAATGAACTAAGCGACACAGATCTCACTTACTATGTCTACTTCATTTGTTTTGCATTGCTACTCGCTTTTAATTGCCATTTCATGATAATGAGTGCAGTAGTTTGATTTAGACATGGTTCATTTAGCCAAGCGTTTGGAAGCAATTTATGCATATTCATATCTTAGGAGTTTGTGGCACCTTCATGGGTGGTGCTGCAGTACTAGCTCGTCAATTAGGGCACAAGGTTACAGGTAGTGACGCGAATGTTTACCCTCCAATGAGTACTTTGTTGGAATCTCAAGGGATTGAAATTATTGAAGGGTTCGATCCTAGCCAGTTAGAGCCAAGGCCGGATCTCGTGGTGATCGGCAATGCAATGAGCCGTGGTAATCCGTGCGTTGAGTATGTCTTGAATAACAACCTTAGATACACATCAGGCCCACAGTGGTTGCAAGAGTTCTTACTGCATGACCGTTGGGTTCTGGCGGTATCAGGCACGCATGGCAAGACCACAACATCCAGCATGCTGGCTTGGATCTTGGAAGACTGTGGCTATGCGCCGGGCTTTTTAGTTGGCGGTGTGTTGGGTAACTTTGGTATCTCTGCTCGTCTTGGTGAAAGTATGTTCTTCGTGGTGGAAGCCGACGAATATGACAGTGCTTTTTTCGATAAACGATCTAAGTTCGTTCATTATCACCCAAGAACTTTAGTCATGAATAACTTAGAGTTCGATCATGCCGATATCTTCGATGATCTTGAAGCGATCAAGCGTCAGTTTCATCATTTAGTGCGTACAGTGCCAAGCAACGGCCGCATTTTTTCACCGAAGCAAGACATCGCGATCCAAGATGTTCTAGCTCGCGGTTGCTGGAGTGAGACGGAATCGAGTGGTGAACTCGGTGATTGGGATACCAAGAAGCGGGTTAAAGACGGCTCTAAATTTGAGGTGTACTTCCAAGGCGAATGTATTGGAACCGTCGACTGGGATTTGGTTGGTGATCATAACGTAAGTAATGCCTTGATGGCGATTGCGGCGGCAAGACATGTGGGTGTGACACCTGACCTTGCTTGTGAATCGCTAGCTACCTTTATTAATACTAAGCGTCGTTTGGAGTTTAAAGGCGAGGTCGCAGGTGTCTCTATTTATGATGATTTTGCTCATCATCCAACGGCAATTGAACTTACGCTCGGTGGTTTACGTAATAAGGTCGACACGAAAAAAATCATTGCCGTTCTAGAGCCTCGCTCTGCCACCATGAAGCGTGGTGTGCACAAAGAAACCTTGGCTGATTCGCTCAAACAGGCGGATTCTACCTACTTATTCCAACCGGATAACATTGATTGGTCAGTACAAGATGTTGCCGATGCGTGCCATCAACCCGCCCATGTAAGTGATGACATGGATGCATTCGTTGCTAGAATTGTCTCAGAGGCACAAGTGGGTGACCAAATCTTGGTAATGAGTAACGGTGGCTTTGGTGGTATTCATCAAAAGCTGTTGGATGGATTGGCACTCAAAGCTTAACTGATTCACGACTTTATAATTTGAAGTAATTGAGAACATGACAAAACACGATAAAGCGATAACTCTTGCTTTCACTGGCGCATCTGGTGCGCCTTATGGACTGCGTTTACTTGAATGCCTTTTGGCGGCCGATTATCAGGTCTATTTGATGATATCGTCGGCAGCGCGAGTAGTCTTAGCGACCGAGCATGAACTTAAGTTACCTGCTGGACCGGAAGCGGCGAAACAAGCCTTGGTTAAGCATCTAGGCTGCGACCCAGAAAAGTTGATGGTGTGTGGCAAAGATGATTGGTTCTCACCGGTTGCATCTGGTTCTGCTGCGCCGAAGCAGATGGTGGTATGTCCATGCTCTGCGGGAAGTTTGGCGTCAATTGCTCATGGTTTATCGGATAACTTGATTGAACGAGCTGCAGATGTCGTCATGAAAGAGCGAGGCCAACTGTTGTTGGTGGTGCGTGAAACACCATTTTCGACTCTGCACCTAGAGAACATGCACAAACTCTCAACCATGGGCGTGACAATCATGCCTGCCGCTCCAGGTTTTTATCACCAACCTAAGTCGATTGAAGATCTGGTTGATTTTATGGTGGCGCGCATTTTGGATCATCTTGGTATTGATCAAGGTTTAGTGCCACGTTGGGGGTACGATCAACGTAATTAATCCAAACTTGATAGCTTATTGTTAAAGTTCGAATTACAATTCTGAACACTCATCGGGGAGCTGACCATTCAAATAATGAATGCGAGCTGAGATCAAGCAGGCGCTTGGGACCCGTAAACCTGAACCAGATAATGCTGGCGTAGGAATTGAGTTAGGAACAACTTCTACCGTTCTCCTCCCTCAAACCTGTGCCGCTCAGACCATGGAGAGCGTCCAGTGAAATTCACATTAACTACCCTTGCTGTTACTACAGCGATCTCTTTTTCTGCCTTTGCTGCAGATAACACTTTGACCGTATACACCTATGATTCTTTTGCAGCGGATTGGGGCCCTCGTCCTGCCGTAGAGAAAGCATTCGAAGAGAAGTGTGGTTGTGATGTGAACTTTGTCGCGCTTGAAGATGGCGTGTCTATCCTGAACCGTTTACGTCTTGAAGGCGGCAACAGCAAAGCCGATATCTTGCTAGGTCTCGACAACAACCTGATGGCTGAAGCGAAAGCAACGGGATTATTGGCGGAACACAAGATTGATACGTCATCTGTGACGCTTCCTAATGGTTGGAGCGACAGTACCTTTGTCCCTTATGACTTTGGTTACTTTGCGTTTATCTATAACAAAGAGAAACTGGCAAACCCGCCTAAGAGCCTGAAAGAACTGGTTGAGCAGCGTGATGATCTGAAGGTTATCTACCAAGACCCACGTACTTCAACACCAGGCCAAGGCATGATGCTTTGGATGAAATCGGTTTACGGTGACGAAGTAACGGCAGCTTGGAAGAAGCTTGCCCAGAAAACAGTGACGGTAACCAAAGGTTGGTCTGAAGCCTACTCTATGTTCCTAGAAGGTGAGTCAGACTTAGTCTTGTCTTACACAACGTCTCCGGCTTACCACATTATTGCTGAGAGCGATTCTAAGTATGCAGCAGCAAGCTTCGAAGAAGGGCATTACACTCAAGTGGAAGTGGCCGCTAAAGTTAAAGGCAGTAAGAACGAGAAACTTGCTGATGAGTTTATGGCGTTTATCCTAAGTGATGAATTCCAATCGGCGATGCCAACAGGTAACTGGATGTACCCAGTGACGGACATCGAACTACCAAAAGGGTTCGAACAGTTAACGGTACCTCAGAAAGCTCTGAGCTTTACGCCTGAAGAAATTGCAGCTCAGCGCAAGCCTTGGATTCGTGAATGGCAGAGTGCGCTTACTTTTTAATTTACTATTTAAGAAAATGAGCTTTCTAACGTACTTTAAAAACTAGCTTTCTGTATTTAAAGGTTCATTCGTTATGTTTGGAGTGAACCATTTACGGTAAAAAATCAATTTATGATAAAGAAAACACCTAAGGTCGGGATCTGGGTTGCGATGCTCATTACCGCCTTCGTGGTTTCAGCAGTTGGGGCATTGCTTAGCAATGCCCCTTCTCTTGATATCAGCCAAGTATGGTCCGATCCTTACTATTGGCATGTAACGAAATTCAGTTTTTATCAGGCGACACTCTCAACTTTTCTGAGTGTTAGCTTTGCTATACCTATCGCTCACGCCCTGTGTCGTAGGCAATTTTTTGGACGCGCTTTGTTGTTAAGGCTGTTTGCGTCGACCTTGGTTCTACCTGTGTTAGTTGGTGTCTTTGGCTTATTGGCGATTTACGGCAACAGTGGTTGGTTAGCTAAGTTTTTGGCAAACTTCGACATTGAGCTACCATTCTCGATTTATGGCTTGAATGGTATTTTGTTGGCGCACGTCTTCTTCAATTTGCCTTATGCTAGTCGTTTGCTTTTACAAGCTTTAGATACTGTGCCTGCCGAGCAGCACAAGCTGTGTGCTCACTTAGGTATGAGCCATTGGAATAAATTTAAATGGGTTGAATGGCCGAGGCTAAGACAGCAACTGCCGCATGTGTGCGGGTTGGTCTTCATGCTGTGCTTCACCAGTTTTGCTACCGTGATGGCTCTTGGTGGAGGCCCTAAATCAACCACTATCGAACTGGCCATCTATCAAGCGATTAAATTCGACTTTGACCTGCAGGCTGGCGCGTTACTCGCGATATGGCAAATGTTGTTGTGTGGCGTATTAGCGGTGAGTATTCAGCGCTTGTCTAAACCTATCTCCGTAACAGCCAGCCAACTGTCGGAAGAGAAATATCTGGTTAAGGACAGCTGGTGGTCAAAAGCTTGGGATAGCTTTTGGATCATAGTTGTCTCAATGCTGGTATTGCCGCCACTAGCCATGGTCATATTCAGTGGCATTAACTCACAAGCTTTGATAGTGCTGAGCAGTGATCCGTTCTGGGCTGCGTTAATGACCTCGGTTCGTGTCGCTTCCCTCGCAAGCATTATCGCCGTTGGTATTGGTATTGCGATACTCCTGACCAGTCGCGCATGGCGTTTGCAGAACAAGAACTTTCGAGCCGATAAAATCGAACTGATTGGTACTATTATTTTAGTGACGCCGGGCTTAGTGATTAGTACTGGTCTCTTTTTATTACTGCGTTCCTTTACCGATGTGTTTAGCTTGGCATTCTTTATTGTGATTGCAGTAAACAGTTTGATGGCGCTGCCTTATGTGATTAAAACCTTGGCTCAACCTATGCTGCATCTTTCTCAGCAGTATCAGTATGTGTGTGCAAGCTTAGGAATGACAGGATTCACTCGCTTTAGACTGGTGGAATGGCGTGCACTTCGCAAGCCAATGGCGCAGGCTTTCTCTATCAGCTTTATGTTGGCGATGGGCGACTTAAGTGCTATTGCCTTGTTTGGTAGTCACGATTTTAGAACTCTGCCTTTGTATCTATTCCAATTGTTAGGCAGCTATCAAATGGAAGCGGCTGCGGTGGTTTCAGTGAGTTTACTGTTATTGAGTGTGGGCAGCTTTAGTCTGATTGAATTTTTGTTTACTCGAAGCTCAAAGCTAAAGAGTTAAGGAACCGATGATGTTAGTGATGAAAGAGGTGGATTACCACTATCACCAAGAGTTGTTTAGTTTTGATTTCCAAGCAGAACAGGGTGATATTGTTGCTTTGATGGGGCCTAGTGGTGCGGGTAAATCAACGCTACTCGCATTGGTTGCTGGGTTTATTGAGCCGACATCGGGTGAGATATCGGTAGCAGGACAATCGCTGATTGGCAAAGAAGCGCATCAGCGTCCATTGGCGATGTTGTTCCAAGAACACAATCTATTTGCTCACCTCACGGTGCGTGAAAATATTGGCTTAGGCTTACATCCGGGGTTAAAGCTTACCGCAACCCAAAAGCTCGATGTTGAGCAAGCCGCTGCACAAGTAGGTGTTGCAGAGTATTTAGATAGGCTGCCTGAACATTTATCTGGCGGCCAACGTCAGCGTGTCGCACTGGCGCGTTGTTTTGTTCAACCACACGACATTTGGCTGCTTGATGAACCTTTTTCGGCGCTTGACCCTTTGCTTCGTGAAGAGATGTTGAGCTTAGTGAGACGATTAGCAGCAGAGCGCAATATTACGGTTTTGATGGTGACTCACCATTTAGGTGACGCACGTAGTATCGCCAATAAGTTTGTGTTTGTGGCGCTAGGTAAGGTGTTGGTTGAAGATTTGATAGAGACACTGACGGCTGACCATCCACAGCAAGAGCTAAGATCGTTTGTTAAAGCGGGTGAGTGACGATTCACCAATCCTGTTTAATATCTCTTGATATTGAGTACGTAGAAAGCAAAAAGACCTAGCATGCGCTAGGTCTTTTATTATCTTTATAAGTAAAGCGAGACGAGGATTAGTCGCCTAGCTTTAGCTCTTTTAAGATTTGAAAAATTTCACGAGAAGCTTTGGCTGGCTTGTTCGCTGATTTTTCTTTGTTAGCTTGACGCGCTAGCTGACGAAGACGTTGACGGTCTGCTTCAGGGTACATCTCCATAACGTCTGAAATGGCAGTATCGCCTTCAGCTACAACACGGTCACGCAATTGCTCAAGCTTATGTAGCTCAGCGGTTGCTTGTGAGTGCTTGTTACGTACTTTATCCAAAGCCGCTTGAATTGGCTCAGGATCGACACTACGCATTACTTTACCAATGTATTGAAGTTGACGACGCTTCGCTTCATTTTTAAAGCGTTGTGCATCTTTTATCGCTTGTGCCAAATCTTCAGACAGAGGAAACTTGTCTAATACAGAAGGCTTTAAACCAACAAGCTCTTCTCCCAGCTTTTGCAGGGCATCCATGTCGGTTTTCATTTCTGTCTTACTTACCCAGATGATTTCTTCTTCTGGTTCCCATGGGGCTTTTTGGTTTTTGCGAGCCATCTTTTCTGCCTATGTCACTATCTCAAACGAATATATTGCCTATTTTAGCAAGAATCTTGGGGAGAAAGCGAAATTCTTGTTATCCTACGTAATATTGACCTACAAAATTAGAATAGATATGGATGTAAAACAGCAAGTCGCTCAGCAAAGAGTTGAGCTAGAAGCCGCAGTAGCAAAAGCATTGGACATGGCCTCTGTGAGTGCCGACGCCGCTGAAGTTGCTATTACTAAGTCAACGGGTTTAAGTGTTTCAACACGTATGTGTGAAGTGGAAAACGTTGAATTTAATAGTGATGGTGCGCTAGGTATTACTGTTTACCGTGGCCAGAAAAAAGGCAGCGCATCTACATCCGATCTAAGTGAAAAGGCGATTGCTCAAACGGTAGCGGCTGCGCTTGATATCGCTCAGTACACGTCTGAAGACCCATTTTCAGGTCCTGCGGCAAAAGAGTACATGGTAAAAGACATTCCAGATTTGGATCTTTTCCACCCTGATGAACCAAACCCTGACTATGCCGCTGAGATTGCGATTGCTGCTGAGAAGCAAGCGCTAGCTTATAGCGACAAGATCAAACAAAGTGATGGCGCGAGCTACGACAGCCATTACGGCGTTAAAGTGTACGGTAACAGCCATGGCTTACTAGCGAGCTACGCTTCAAGCCGCCATAGCACGAGTTGCTGTGTGATTGGACAAGGCACTAACGGTGAAATGGAACGCGACTACAGCTATACCGTTGCTCGTCACCGTGACGAGCTGTGGACGCCTGAGCGTGTAGGTCAAGAGGCTGCTGAAAAGACTATCAGCCGTTTGGATGCGAAAAAGCTATCAACAGGCCAATACCCAATTATGTTCGCTAACGATGTTGCCACAGGTCTAATTGGTCACCTTGTGATGGCGATCAGTGGCGGCAACCTTTACCGTAAGTCGTCGTTCTTACTGGATCATCTAGGTCAGAAAATTTTGCCAGATTGGTTCAATATCTCTGAACGTCCACATATCTTACGAGGTTTGGCTTCAAGCCCGTTCGACAGTGAAGGTGTATACACTCAAGATCGTGAAATCATCACTGATGGTGTGTTAGCAACTTACCTACTAACGAGCTATGCCGCGCGTAAGATGGATATGACACCAACCGGCCATGCTGGTGGTATTCATAACTGGTTCGTTAAATCGACCGGTCAAAACTTTGAGCAGATGCTGAAAGAATTGGGCACAGGTTTCCTTGTTACTGAAGTAATGGGACAAGGCGTAAACACAGTGACAGGTGATTACTCTCGTGGTGCTGCAGGTTTCTGGGTTGAGAACGGAGAGATCCAATACCCAGTATCGGAAGTGACGATTGCAGGTAATCTAAAAGACATGTTTAATCAGATCGTGGCAGTCGGTAACGATGTTGAAACGCGTTCACAGATTCAAACGGGTTCTATCTTGCTTGAGTCGATGAAAGTCGCAGGCGAGTAATTTAATTAACGCTATTGGATGAATACAAAAAGGGAGCCGATGGCTCCCTTTTTGTATTTACCGAGTAGGTAATCAAGCTAGATCAGTATGGTCGCTAAGCCTAAGAATACCGATAGGCCAATAACATCCGTTACTGTGGTGAGTGCCATACCACCTGCCAATGCAGGATCGATGTTCATTTTCTTCAACATTACCGGGATGGTTACACCGGCAATACCAGCGACAAGTAAGTTGGTCATCATCGCTGCGGAGATGATGCCTCCCAGTATCCAGTTACCCTTCCAGGCTACTACGATACCACCAATGATAACGGCCCATAAAATGCCGTTTAGGAAACCGATAGCCGCTTCTTTAAGTAGCAATTCACGCTTGTTACTATCACCAATATGACCGAGCGCTAAACCACGAATCACCAACGCAACGGTTTGGTTACCGGCAACCCCGCCCATTGAAGGCACGATAGTCATCAGTACGGCAATTGCGGCCATTTGGTCGAGCGTTGCTTCAAACATGTTCGATACTGAAGCCGCTGCCAGTGCTGCAAGTACGTTGGCCCCAAGCCAGACGCTACGACGACGAGCGGATTTTACGACCGGTGCGAAGGTATCTTCGTCATCGTCCATACCCGCCATACTCATCATTGAGTGTTCAGCATCTTCACGGATGACATCAACCACGTCATCGATGGTGATACGACCCACAAGGTGCTGGTTACTATCGACTACAGGGGCAGAAACCCAGTTACGACGTTCAAACAGGCTCGCAATATCGGAAGCGCTGGTTTCAACGGCGATAGCTTCGTCTGCATCTTCCATCACCTCAGAGACTGCAACATCCGGTTGTGTTGTGATCAGGGTCGTTAATGATAAGTTACCAATCAAACGCTCTTCTTCATCGATGACATATAAAGTATCGGTAGCGTCCGGAAGTTCACCACGCATACGTAGATAACGCAAAACAACATCAACATCGACGTCACCACGAATCGTGATCACGTCGGTATTCATTAACGCACCCGCAGAATTTTCTGGGTATGATAGTGCTGTCTCAACCAAAGCACGGTCAACGGAGTCCATCTGAGAAAGGACTTCGCGAGAAACATCGTCGGGTAGGCTTCGAAGTACGTACGCGACGTCATCGGTCTCCATGCCTTCGGTTGCTTCTGCCAACGTTTCTGGTGCCATTTTTGACACAAGAGCATCTTTGACGTCTTCGTTTAATTCATCAAGAATTTCACCGAAGTCTTCAGGATCGGTGAGTTGCCAGAGTACATCACGACTTTTGCGAGGGGAGGCTTCTAAAAGGTGTGCAATATCTTCAGGCTCCATGTCCTGAAGTTGTCGGCGTACGTGAACAAATCGCCCATTTTCTAGGGCTTCGCTGACTTCTTGGAGGGTTTGGTGAGCTTGGTCAAATTCTAATTGCTCTGCCATATGTTCCTCCTATCTCATTATTCTAACAATATTTAGAATAGTAACTTAATTCTAGGGCTTATTTAAATCATTAACTTAGGTAGAATTAATATTTAATATTGGTTGGCTATTTATTTAAGTCTTAGGCGTTGTGAGTAACGCTTTTTCTCTTATTCACCTTCATCAAACTTATCTTCAATGAGGTGACAGACGGCATCAAGCGCCTGCTGTGAATCGCTGCCTATGGCTTGAATTGTGATGTGTTGCCCTTGTGCTGATTCCAGCATCAATAG
The DNA here is from genome assembly GCF_041439575.1 of Vibrio sp. 5S239. Classification (NCBI taxonomy): domain Bacteria; kingdom Pseudomonadati; phylum Pseudomonadota; class Gammaproteobacteria; order Vibrionales; family Vibrionaceae; genus Vibrio; species Vibrio sp. 5S239. Next base: position 40,885 of record NZ_JBGOOM010000025.1, read on the forward strand.
TCCCATAACGCTGTCTGCCGTCGCGATCTTATCGTCTTCGCTATGAATAGTAATGGTGGCATCAAAGCTTTGTGCAAGTTCAACCAACTTTACGGCTGCTCTAGCGTGAAGACCCAAACGGTTTTGGATCAGTACAGTTCGAGTTAATTCCATGGTTAGCCCTGTTGGTGCTTCTCTAGGGAGGCGTGTCTGATTTGTACTTGATGGCCAAGTTGTTCGAAGTACTCACCAATTTTTTGTGTCAGATAAACTGAGCGGTGTTTACCGCCAGTGCAGCCAATCGCGACCGTTAGGTAGCTACGATTATTCTTCTCTAACATTGGTAACCACTGCTCAACAAAGCCTTGGATCTGTTGCTTGAGTTCAATAACTTCGGGGTGTTTTTCTAGAAAAGAGTGAATCGGAGCATCAAGACCGGTTAATGGTCGTAGGTCTGGCTCCCAGTGAGGGTTTGGCAAGAAGCGAACATCAAACACATAGTCAGCGTCACTTGGTAAGCCAAACTTAAAACCGAACGATTGAAAGACAATAATCAGCTCTTGCTTCTCTTTGCCTTCCACTTTAAAGCGAACCTTTTCACTCAATTCGTAAAGGTTGCATTCACTGCTGTCAATTACAATGCTGGCTTGCTCTGCAAGGGGAGCCAAGAGTGTTTTCTCTAAATCGACAGCTTGCTCAAGTGATAGCTTTTCTTGACCAATAGATAGAGGGTGAATTCTACGTGTTTCGCTATAGCGTTTAAGCAGTGTTTGCTTACTCGCATCTAGGAACAAAACGTTCACGTCAATATCAGTGGCAGATTTTAGTTGTTCTAGTGTATCTGTGACTAATTGAGGCTCTTTCGGTAGGTTACGAATATCAATACTAACGGCAACGTTTTGATTGATCTCACTGACGGATTTGACGAAGTCGTTGAGTAGATTTACTGGTAGGTTATCGACACAGTAATACCCCAAGTCTTCGAGGACTCGTAGCGCAACACTTTTACCGGCCCCCGATTGGCCACTTACAACGATGAGTCGCATATTATTACTCGCCAGATGGTACTTGAATCATGATGTCATAAAGCTCTTGATCGCTTTGAGCATTACGCAATTGTTTAAGAGTCTGCTTGTCGTTAAGGCGCTCTGCCATGCAAGAAAGGGTTTTTAGGTGTTCCTTACACTGTTCGCTAGGGACAAGAAGAGCAAATAATAGGTCGACAGGGCGGTTGTCAATAGCGTCAAATTCGATTGGAGCTTGGCATTGCAGCAGCACTGCGATCGCTTTATCACTGACACTCATACGAGCATGAGGAATAGCGATACCATTACCAATACCAGTACTGCCCATTTTTTCACGGCTCAACATGCACTCAAACAGTTCTGTTGAATCTTGACCGCAGCTTTCTGCTGCAATCTGGCTGATGAGTTCAAGGGCTCTTTTTTTGCTCGTGCATTGGACAGCACTTTTAGTGCAGTCCAATGAAAGTACTTCGCTTAATTGCATGTTAGTGGCTACTTAGCTTTTCTTTGTGCTTGTTGAGTTGACGGACTAGTTTATCAACTAATGAATCAATCGCAGCATACATATTTTCATCTGTTGCTGTTGCATGGATTTCTCCTTGATTAACATGAAGAGTCGCTTCTGCTATTTGATCAACTTTCTCAACTCGTAATACAACCTGGACGCTATTGATATGATCAAAAAAACGCTCAAGTTTGTCTAATTTAGTGTGAACATAGTCTTGCATTGAATCGGTAAGATCAACGTGATGGCCTTGAATATTGATTTGCATAGACTTTCCTTTTCAGTTGGTTGCCTGGCTATAACTAAATTAAATAGTTAGTTAAATTATTTTACAGCAGGCGTTTACGCTGACTTGATGGGGCAATACCCAGAGACTCACGGTATTTCGCTATGGTACGTCGAGCTACCTGAATTCCTTGATCAGCCAGCAAAGCAGCAATTTTACTATCACTGAGAGGTTTCGCGGTATTTTCCGCCGCGACCAGCTTCTTAATGAGCGCACGAATTGCTGTAGATGAACACTCACCACCATTGTCGGTGCTAACATGGCTCGAGAAAAAGTATTTGAGCTCAAAGATGCCGCGTGGTGTATGCATGAACTTTTGAGTCGTCACACGGGATATTGTGGATTCATGCATCTCAACAGCTAACGCAACATCGTTTAGGACCATTGGCTTCATTGACTCTTCGCCATGTTCGAAGAAATCGCGCTGATGTTCAACAATGCATCTCGCAACTTTGAGTAACGTCTCATTTCGGCTTTCTAGGCTTTTAATTAGCCACTTTGCTTCTTGCAAATTCGATCGAATGTACTGATTGTCGGCGCTGTTGCCTTTGCTACCAAGAGCTGCGTATTGTTGATTTACCTTAAGCTTAGGCACGCTATCAGGGTTTATGGTGACTATCCATTTACCGAGCTCTTTGAAAACTGAAACATCAGGAACCACATATTCAGTTTCATCCGGTGTAATTTTGCTGCCAGGGCGAGGGTCCAACTGCTGAATGAGTTGCATAACCTCACGCAGTTCTGCTTCCTTCAACTTGGTTTCTTTTATGACAAGTTTATAGTCACGATTACCTAGTTGATCGATATGGCTAGTAAGTACTAACTTAGCTTCATTAAGCCAAGGGGTATCTTGAGGGAAGGTCGCGAGTTGCAGTAACAAGCAATCTTGCAGGTTCACGGAACCAACGCCTAATGGATCAAATTGCTGAATTCGTTTGCGAACGGCTTCGATCTCATCAAGCTCGATCTCTTCGTTATCAAAGTTTTCAAGGATATCTTCACAAGAAACAGTGAGGTAGCCATAATCATCAATGGCATCGATCAGCGCGAAGGCGATACTTCGGTCAGTGTCAGTGAAGGGGGTTAGGCCGAGTTGCCAAAGTAGATAGTCGTGCAAGCTTTGTGTGGTTTCGCCTTGATAAACGGGCATGTCGTCATCAATAGCAATACCAGTATTACCAGTATTTGCGCTGTAGACATCTTCCCAAGTTGTGTCGATTTCGAGTTCGTTGCCAATCTCTGATTTTTCGATTAAATCAGAGCTATCAGGTAAGTCTTGCTCTGTGGCTTCAACTGTTTCTTTCTCGTCACTGCTAGGTTTTTCTTCCGATATCGGCGTATCTTCATTGCCTTCTTCGACATCGAGTAGTGGGTTAGATTCAAGTGCTTCTTGGATCTCTTGTTGCAAATCTAAAGTAGACAATTGCAACAAACGAATCGCTTGCTGCAATTGAGGGGTCATTGCTAACTGTTGGCCTAGCTTAAGTTGTAATGAGGGTTTCATTCAGTGTGACTTACCTAGTTATTATTCTTAGAATTCTCGATACTCTCTATCTAATCATAGACGGAATTGTTCGCCTAGATAAACTTGTTTAACTTGCTCGTTATTGAGAACATCTTCAGGAGTACCTTCAGCAATCAGGTGTCCTTGGCTTACGATGTAAGCTTTTTCACACACGTCTAATGTTTCACGAACGTTGTGGTCCGTAATCAAAACGCCCAAGCCGCGATCGCGCAGGTGAACAATGATTTTTTTGATATCGATTACTGAGATCGGGTCAACGCCAGCGAACGGTTCATCCAATAGAATGAACTGCGGGTTTGCTGCTAGTGCGCGAGCAATCTCAACACGACGACGCTCACCACCTGACAGAGCCATACCATTGCTGGTGCGGATATGTTGGATGTGGAACTCTTCTAGCAGGTCTTCCAGTTTATCTTGGCGTTGTTCGTTGGTCATCTCATCACGGGTTTGTAAAACCGCCATGATGTTGTTCTCTACAGACAACTTGCGGAAAATCGACGCTTCTTGAGGTAGGTATCCGATACCAAGGCGAGATCGACTGTGCATTGGTAAGATACTGATGTCTCGGTCATCAATGCTGATGGTGCCTTCATCACGCGCAACCAGACCAACTATCATATAGAAAGACGTGGTTTTACCTGCACCGTTCGGTCCAAGCAGGCCGACGATCTGGCCTGACTCTACCTGCAAGCTTACGTCGGTTACCACCTTACGTTTACTGTAGGTTTTCGCTAGGTTTTTTGCTTTTAAGACAGCCATCGTTACTTATTCACTTCCGTTGGTTGTAAAACCGTTGACACACGTTTGTTCTCACCACTGTCAGCGACTAATTTCTGAGAGCCGATCTGGTAAGTGATCTTAGAACCACGAATGATGCTGCCATCTTGAGATAGCATTGCATTCTTGGTCATGATCAGTCGGTCAGCAACAAGCTGGTAATGTAAATCGTCAGCTTCACCGTAGAGTGTCTTCCCGTCGTCAGTAAGCTGAGAGAAGGTTGCTGGCTTACCGAAGCCTTGAATCTCTTCAATCTCACCATTTACTGCGTTACGAGTAACGATGATCTTATCGGCATTGATATTGATGCTACCTTGCTTAAGGTTCACATCACCAAGGAACGTCACTTGGTTACTTTTCATATCCAATTGCTGGCTGTCTGAGTCAATGTAGACAGGCTGCTCGCTATCCGAAGACAGGGCATAGACATTAGGCGCCGCAAGGGTCAAAGCGAATAAACTAAGGTGTAAGAGTTTCATATCTACCTTGAACAGAATTAAAGAGGGTTGCATTGTTGGTACCGAAGTTACCCTTCATTGCTTGCCCCTCAGTTTCAAAAAATGTACCGATCATATGGACCGGAGTATCTGAATAAAAATCTCGGCTAGGCAGCTCAACAACCATTTTGTCTGTGGTCATTGTATCGAAGCTGGCTTCTGGCAACAGGTTCTTTGCCACGACGTTGTCATAAAAAGTGACAACTTGATTCTCATCCATAATCGCGCGATCGGCGGTAACTTGCCATTCAATCGTGTGCCCTTCACGGAATACCGAAAGAACTGGATTTTGAAAGTGCGTGTCGCCCACCACTGAGTAGTGCTCTAAATAGGTCGATTCAACCTGATAGCTACGAATACCTGATTGGTCATAGCTAATGTTGTTTAGACTTTTGCCACTAAACGCGGGCAACTCCAAATTTGGAGCTACTTGTATCGTCGATGTTTGCTCTTTGTCGTACAGGTAATAGGTCGACCAAGAAGCAATAAATATGAGTATTAAATAGATAATACGAGTAAAACTCATATGCTTAAACCTTTATGCACGTCGAGTTCATTTCTTGCTTGTAAAATAAGGTCGCAGACTTCACGTACTGCGCCATGCCCGCCTTTAATAGTTGTCACGTAGTTTGCGCGCTTTGCAAGTAACGGGTGACCATCTGCCACACAGGCCTTCAAGCCGACTTTTTCCATTACAGGCCAGTCAATCAGATCGTCTCCGATGTAACCTGTATTTTTAGGATTTACAGAAAGCTTATCGCAAATATCTTGGTATGCCTTCACTTTATCGTCTTGACCTTGATAAATCAGCTTAATGCCTAGGGCGGTCATACGATTCTCAACAATTTGAGATTTTCGACCAGTGATGATCGCGATTTCAATGCCAGCGTTCATCAGTGATTTTATGCCGTAACCGTCACGAGTGTGGAAGGTTTTCAGCTCTTCACCGTTGTTGCCCATGTAGATACGACCATCAGAAAATACGCCGTCTACATCGCAAATTAGCAGCTTGATCTCTTTTGCGATTGCAAATACATCTGAGTTAACAGTACCGTATAGAGTTTCGACTGTCTGTGTCATTACATTACTCCTGCTTTCAGTAAGTCATGCATGTTTAACGCTCCAACTAATTTACCTTCTTGGCACAACATCAGGCCATTGATGCTTTTAGCTTGCATCAAGTTTAACCCCTCTACCGCAAGCATGTTTGGTTCTGCTACCGTTGGGTTAAGTGTCATCACATCGCCGATCTGAGTGTTATGGATATCAACGCGTTTGTCTAAGATACGGCGTAAATCACCGTCGGTAAAAATACCGGCCATTTGGCCATCTTCACCAACGATTGCTGTCATGCCTAAGCCTTTCTGAGATATCTCTAACAGAGCATCTCGAACTAGTGCATCAGGTGCTACAACAGGAAGTGCGTCACCTGTGTGCATGATGTCGTCCAGTTTTAACAGCAGTTGACGACCTAAAGCGCCACCAGGGTGAGACAGTGCAAAATCTTGAGCGGTGAATCCTCGAGCCTGCAAAAGTGCAACGGCTAACGCATCACCCATTACCAAAGTCGCCGTGGTACTGGTGGTTGGTGCTAAGCCCAGTGGGCACGCTTCTTCCGGTACTGAAATTTGTAAATGAATATCGGACAAGGTCGCCATGTTCGATGCTGGCTTACCTGTCATGCTGATGATCTTGATGTTCAGACGCTTCAATACAGGGAATAGGCTGAGGATTTCTCCCGATTCACCTGAGTTGGATATTGCAATCACAATATCGCCAGGTTCGATCATACCCAAGTCGCCATGCGCTGCTTCTCCTGGGTGTACAAAGAAAGCCGATGTCCCGGTACTTGCTAATGTGGCTGCGATTTTGTTGCCAATGTGACCTGATTTCCCCATGCCCATCACAACGACTTTGCCTTTGTTGTTCAGGATAAGGTCGCAAGCCTTGCAAAAATCATCATTAAAATATTGGTCTAATTGGGTGAGACCTGCAACTTCGGTGTCCAAAACTTGTTTTGCAACACTGCGGTAATCAAATGGCTGAGACATCAAATACTCCAAGTACGAGAAGTTAAATTAACAATTAAGCCGACATATTCATTAGTAGGTAACTTTGATAGGCCACGAACGTCACGATTAACACACCGCCTTCAATACGATTCACGCTACGAGACTTCCCTAGTGCCATGACTACAAGCAATAGCGAGACGCCTAGCATTACCCAGAAGTCACGCCCCATAGCGAACTCGCTCAAGATTGAAGGGTTTAGGATGCCCGGGATCCCCATTACCGCAAGGATGTTGAATACGTTTGAACCGATGAGGTTACCAACGGCCATATCATCTTCACCTTTCATCACACCAGCAAGCGACGCTGCAAGTTCAGGTAAACTAGTACCAACGGCAATGATGGTTAAACCAATCACTAGATCACTCATGCCGAAATATTTCGCGATGATCACCGCGTTATCAACCAGCATGTCGGCGGCCAAAGGCAGAATGATCAAACCAATCACGACCCACATCGCGGCTTTAGGATTACTTACACCTTGAGGAATCTCGGATTCTTGTTCATCCAGGAAGGCATCGCCGTTTTTCTTCTCACTGCGGCTGATTTGCAGCATGGCAAACAAGAACGCGGCAAAAAGTACAAACAGTAATACGCCTTCATAGAAACCTAAATGGTTATCCCAGAGGAGTGCGCCTGCTAATAAAGTGACACCAATCATTAATGGTAGTTCACGGCGAATGACGCCAGAGCTAATCGATAACGGCTTGATAAGCGCAGTAATACCTAAAATCAGGGCGATGTTTGCGATATTTGAGCCGATAACGTTACCTACGGCTGTATCTGTTTTGCCGTCAAGGGCTGCTGTCGCAGAAACCATCATTTCAGGAGCTGAAGAACCCATTGCTAAGATCGTCATACCGATAACTAGTGGTGAGATACCGAAGTTGCGAGCAAGAGCCGCGGCGCCGTAGACCAGCTTATCTGCGCTCCACACCAAAAAACCTAGACCGATAATAAGAAACGCAATCGCTTCAAGCATGATGATTCCTAAAAAAATTAATAAAAACGAAGAATTAACCGCTAATTTTGACCTGTTGCTAGATAAAAGGGAAGTCACTCGGCAAATTAATTACTAGTTAGTCGGTAAGAAAAAGAGCTGAATAGATAATTTTCTAATGCTTTCAAATCCATGCATAGATTCATGTTTAATATGAATTAATTGAACAGTGCTTTTAATTCTAAAGTAGACTCATTATTATTGCAGCCATAATTGGCGTTTTTTAAAGCAAGGAAACAACAAAAATATGTTGAACACTGAGCTTGTGAAAGTTAAGAACCTTAGCTTCTCTCGAGGAGAGCGACTTATCTTTGATGATATTAGCTTGGAGGTGCCTCGAGGAAAGATTACTGCGATCATGGGACCATCTGGGATTGGAAAAACGACCTTGCTGCGTTTGATTGGTGGCCAATTGCCGCCAGATGAAGGTGAAGTCTGGTTTGATGGGGATAATATCCCTGCATTATCACGCCGAAAGCTATATCAGGCCCGTAAAAAAATGAGCATGCTTTTTCAGTCTGGTGCACTTTTTACGGATCTCAATGTTTTTGATAATGTGGCTTTTCCATTAAGGGAACATACCGAACTCAATGAGAAGTTTATTCGTACCATCGTATTGCTTAAGCTTGAAGCAGTAGGGTTACGAGGGGCTGCACAATTAATGCCGAGTGAGTTGTCTGGCGGTATGGCGAGACGAGCGGCGTTGGCTCGTGCAATTGCGTTGGATCCGGAACTTATTATGTATGATGAGCCTTTTGTTGGCCAAGACCCTATCACCATGGGCGTGTTGGTCGAACTCATCCATAATCTTAACCAAGCCTTGGGTTTAACCTCTGTCATTGTGTCGCATGATGTTCCTGAAGTGATGAGCATTGCCGATTGGGTTTATCTGATGGCTGATGGGAAAATCATTGCAGCGGGTTCACCTGAAGATCTGTACAGCAACAGCGATCCACGAGTGCAACAATTTTTGCAAGGCGAGTCGGATGGCCCTGTGCCATTTAGATTCCCAGCAAAGAGCCTAGAAGAGGATTTGTTTTAATATGATTGTTAAAACTATTGCGGGTGTCGGTAAGCGAACACTTGCGATCTGTGAGTCATTTGGTCGAGCAAGTCTAATGCTGTTTGGGGCTTTGTTTGGCATTCCGAGACTAAAAAACTTCCCTTTATTAGTTAAGCAACTTTATAGCGTTGGTGTTCAGTCATTAGCTATCATTTTAGTTTCGGGGTTGTTTATTGGCATGGTACTTAGCCTGCAGGGCTATGTCGTGTTAATTGATTACGGCGCTGAGGGCAACCTTGGTCAAATGGTTGCGCTTTCATTGTTGCGTGAGCTTGGCCCTGTGGTGACGGCACTACTGTTTGCAGGTCGCGCAGGTTCGGCGTTAACGGCTGAGATTGGCCTAATGAAGGCTACGGAGCAGATCTCAAGCCTTGAGATGATGGCTGTCGATCCTATCAAACGCATTATTGCGCCGCGTCTTTGGGCGGGGCTTATCTCAATGCCACTGCTCGCTATGATCTTCATGGCGATCGGGATTTGGGGTGCTCAGTTGGTTGGTGTTGATTGGAAAGGCATTGATCACGGCAGTTTCTGGTCTGCGATGCAGTCTTCAGTTGAATTTGGCCGAGATATAGGTAACAGCATGATCAAATGTATGGTCTTCGCGATCACCGTAACTTGGATCGCACTTTTCAATGGTTATGATGCAGTACCGACCTCTGAAGGTATTAGTCAGGCTACCACACGCACTGTAGTGCACTCTTCTCTAGCGGTATTAGGGCTAGATTTTGTTCTTACCGCATTGATGTTTGGGAATTAATCATGCAACAAACTCGAAAATTAGAATTATGGGTCGGCACCTTTGTTATTGCCGGAATTTGCGCAATCTTAATCATGATCTTTCAAGTCGCTGACGTAAAAGGCATAGGTTCGAATCATACTTATAACCTGAAAGCGACATTTGACAATATTGGTAGCCTAAAGGTTCGCTCTCCGGTGAAAGTGGGTGGCGTGGTTGTTGGCCGAGTGCAAAGTATTCAACTTGATACTGAAAGCTATCTCCCTATGGTTGAATTATCTATTGATGCGAAGTACTCACAATTTCCAGATACCTCGAGTGCTCAAATCTTAACGTCTGGCTTAATCGGTGAGCAGTACATTAGTCTGGTTCCAGGATTTGTTTTTGACGACGAAGAGATGTTGGTTGATGGTGATTCCATCGAAGACACTAAGTCTGCGTTAGTGTTAGAAGACTTGATTGGCCAAGTGCTGTATAGCGTTGGTGGCTCTGATGAAAACGAAGCTGAGGAGTAGTCTCATGTTAAAAAACAGTATTCTGTTGAAGGTCTATAACATGCTTAAAGCGACTACCATCTTGAAAAGATGGTTTATGACAATGGTTACTTTGCTGATATCGACTCAGGTTTTGGCGGCCGAGCCTATCGACCGCACCCAGCCTTACCAAATGATGAAACAGGTCGCTGAAGTTGCTTTTGCTCGCTTAAAGAGTGAACAAAAAAATATCCAACAAGATCCTGAATTATTGAAGGTCATTGTGGAAGAAGAGTTAATGCCCTATGTGAATGCTCAATATGCGGCGCTTAAACTACTCGGGCCTAATTTGAAAGGTGCGGATAGAAAAGATGTGTTTGTATTTATCGATTCATTCCGTAAATATCTCGTTTCTTCTTATGCTCAGGTGCTAACCCAATACACAGATCAAACGATTGAATTTGGTCCAGAACCCAAAATCAAAGCGGATAGCCGTATTACAAGTATCAAAGTCGATATTATTGATACACCACGACCAAATATTAAGCTTGAATTTAAGCTACGCAAAGACAAGAAATCGGGCGAGTGGAAGGCATTTGATATGGTTGCTGAAGGTATTAGCTTACTATCCAGTAAGCAGTCAGAGTGGAATACTAAGATTCGTCAAGAAGGTATCTTACAGGTGGCTGCTGAATTAGATAAATTGGCTGCACAACCGATTCGTTTTGAGAGTAGCAAATAATGAATCACTCTCAATGGCAAACGCTAAGTTCTAGAGAGTATCAGCTTCATGGCGATTTGGACCGTGACAGTGTTCCTGCAATCTGGCGTATATTGGAAAAGTGGCAAACGACGGAATCGAGCGTTGAAATTGACCTTAGCCATATAAATCGAGTCGATTCAGCAGGAATGGTGATGCTAATTCACTTATTAGAGCATGCAAAAAATCAAAACTGTCATATAATGCTCAGTTTCGTGCCAGAACAATTACGAACGTTGTTCCAATTGAGCAATATCCAGCCAATGATGGCAGAACACACAAAAAATTAGGCAGGAGCTATTTGTGGACAGCACAAAAGTACAAGAATTATTAGCAGAAGCACTGAACCTTCAGGAGATTTTCGTGAAGGGTGAAGGCAGTCATTACGAAGTTGTTGCGGTTGATTCATGTTTTGATGGCATGAATCGAGTTAAGAAGCAGCAGCTAATCTACGGCCCATTAATGGAATACATTCAACGCAATGACATCCATGCTCTTTCTATTAAGGCTTTCACGCCAGAAGAGTGGGAACGTGATAAGAAACTGATGTCACTTTAAGGTTTATGATGGAAAAGTTTCGAGTTATTGGATCAGATAAGCCGCTAAGCGGTGAAGTGACGATCTCAGGCGCAAAAAATGCAGCGCTACCTATCTTATTTGCTTCAATTCTTGCTGAAGAGCCAGTAGAAGTAAGTAACGTTCCTCACCTACGTGACATCGATACTACGATGGAACTGCTAAAGCGTTTAGGCGCAAAAGTATCACGCAACGGTAGTGTTCATGTTGATGGTAGCGAAATCAATGAGTTTTGTGCGCCTTATGATTTGGTAAAAACAATGCGTGCTTCTATCTGGGCTTTAGGTCCGCTAGTGGCCCGTTTTGGTGAAGGGCAAGTGTCACTTCCTGGCGGTTGTGCGATTGGTGCTCGGCCTGTTGATCTGCATATCCATGGCCTAGAACAACTAGGTGCGACCATTACATTGGAAGATGGTTATGTGAAAGCAAGTGTTGATGGCCGTTTGAAAGGCGCGCACATCGTGATGGATAAAGTAAGCGTTGGCGCTACGATTACTATCATGTGTGCAGCAACACTAGCGGAAGGGAAAACAGTATTAGACAACTCTGCGCGTGAGCCTGAGATCGTTGATACTGCTGACTTCCTAAACAAACTGGGTGCTAAGATTTCTGGCGCCGGTACAGACACGATTACTATCGAAGGCGTTGAACGTCTTGGTGGTGGTCAACACTCTGTGGTTGCTGACCGTATTGAAACGGGTACCTTCCTTGTTGCTGCGGCAGTGTCTGGCGGTAAAGTGGTTTGTCGCAATACCAACGCTCATCTTCTTGAAGCTGCCTTAGCGAAGCTTGAAGAAGCGGGTGCGAAGGTCGAAACGGGCGAAGACTGGATCAGCCTTGATATGACAGGTCGTGAGCTGAAAGCGGTGAAAATCGTAACAGCACCTCACCCTGGCTTCCCAACCGACATGCAAGCACAGTTTACTCTGCTTAACATGATGGCGAAGGGCAGTGGTGTTATCACTGAGACTATCTTTGAAAACCGCTTTATGCACATTCCTGAGTTACAGCGAATGGGCGCAAAAGCGGAAATCGAAGGCAACACGGCTATCTGTGGTGAAACAGAGAAATTGAGCGGCGCTCAAGTCATGGCTACGGACCTTCGTGCATCAGCGAGCCTTGTTATTGCTGGTTGTATTGCTCAAGGTGAAACCATCGTTGACCGTATTTATCACATCGATCGTGGCTACGATAAGATTGAAGATAAACTGTCAGCTTTAGGTGCTAACATCACACGATTTCATGAGCCTAACTAACTTAGGTTAGTGTCTTCATGAGTAAATAAGATAAAAACACAAAAGTCGGAACCTTGGTTTCGGCTTTTTTATAGTTGTATTTACCGTAAATGACTCTGTTACTATTCTCTGTTAGCAGATAAATAAATGTTACGGTTGGTGAGGAACAAAATGATAGCAATCTTACGTATTTTCGCTTTAGCGATATTTGCGATTCTTATGTTTGTATTTGGGTGTGGCTACTGTTTATTAAGCCCCCGTAACCCGAAACACGTATTTACTTTTGGCCGTTACTTTGGACGTATGTCAAGAGTCTTTGGTATGAAGCTGGAGCTGCGTATCCCGGAAGATGCATACTCTCGCGGGCAGCATGTTTATGTGGCCAACCACCAAAACAGCTGGGACCTATTCACGATTTCATCCGCGGTAACGCCTAAAGTTGTGACAGTGGGTAAGAAAAGCCTAGCATGGATGCCTCTATTTGGTCAGCTTTACTGGTTGACGGGTAACATTTTGATCGACCGTGCGAACCGCAGCAAAGCTGTGGGTACGATTGATCAAGTGGTTAATAGCCTAAAAGGCAGCGATGTGTCTGTATGGATGTTTCCTGAAGGAACTCGTTCTCGTGGCCGCGGCCTGTTGCCGTTTAAGACGGGTGCTTTCCATGCTGCGATTGGTGCTGGCTTGCCTATTATTCCTATCGTGTGTAGCTCAACGGGTGACGTGAAGCTGAACCGCTGGAATAATGGTCACGTGATTGTTGAGATGTTGCCACCTATCAGCACTGAAGGCTACAGCAAGTCGAATGTTCGTGAACTGGCTAACCTAGCTCGTGAGCAGATGGCTGCTAAGCTTGAAGAGTTAGACAAAGAAGTGGTTGAGCTTAATAAGAAGTAATTTAAGCTAAGCGAAACGATGAACAATAAAAAAGGTTGCCAATAGGGCAACCTTTTTTGTCTCTGATAAACGTTCAGCTTTATGCCAACTTGTTTACTAGAAACCGTTTATTCTAGATATTAAGATCTATTTGCGAACTGCAATCGCCTCGATCTCGATACCTACATCTTTTGGTAGACGCGCTACTTCAACACATGAACGTGCTGGGTAGTTTGCAACACCGTGTTCATCAAAGAATTTACCGTAAACTTCGTTTACAGTACCGAAGTCGTTTAGATCTTTAACGAATACCGTTAGTTTTACGATGTCTTTTACTGTCAGGCCTGAAGCTTCAACTACGGCTTGAACGTTATCTAGAGATTGGCGAGCTTGTTCTGCGATATCTGCAGATACTTCACCAGTTGCTGGGTTTACTGGGATTTGACCAGAAGTCAGTACCATGTTGCCAAGGTCAACACCTTGTACGTATGGGCCGATTGCAGCTGGAGCAGATTCTGTGTGAAGTACTTTAGTCATTAGTTATTCCATCAATTATTAGATAAAAATTGATTTTCAGTGTGCCTTCAAACTTAGGATAGGTAAAGAGTAAAATACCCCGCACAGACGAGGTATTGAGTAGTTTTTGCGTTCGATCGGTGTTGCCGTATCGTGTTACCTTTCTGTCACGATTTCGCGAGAGAAAACTTTTTCACAGTACTTACACCTTAATCGAATATCTTCATTTTTTTCAAAGATCTTAAAGCTGCTTTCAACGGGCTCGTTGTGAGTGATGCAGTTGGTGTTTGGACACTCAAATACGTCGTTGATTTGCTCAGGAAGTTCTAATGGCAGCTTTTTAACGACTGCGTAATCTTCGATTTGGTTAACGGTTGCGTGAGGCGCGTAAAGTGCCAACTTGCTCGCTTGCTCTTCCGTAATAAACACATTTTCAATTTTGAGCAGGTCTTTTCCACCGAGCGCAGAAGATGGCAGGTTTAGGCCAATCGTTACTCGCTGATTTGAGTTATGCATGTCGAACAGTTTTAGCACCTTGATCCCGATGTTGGCTGGGATATGGTCGATAACCGTTCCATTTTTGATTGCTTCAACTTTTAATTGAGTCTCTTTAGACATGATATCTCTCCTCTACAGTGTTTCGTTAAGAACAAGGGCTAGCAGTGCTTCACGTGCGTAAACACCGTTCTCTGCTTGCTGGAAGTAGTACGCGTAAGGTGTTTTATCGACATCGACAGTAATTTCATCAACACGAGGAAGAGGGTGAAGAACCTTTAGGTTATCACGTGCATTTTCCAGCATCGAAGCGGTCAGGATGTACGCTGATTTGATATGCGCATATTCCGATTCATCAAAACGTTCTTTTTGAACTCGAGTCATGTAAAGAACATCAAGTTCAGGAATGACATCTTCCATGTCTGTCAGCAGTTGGTACTTGATGCCTGCTTCATCAAGCTCTTCACAAATGTAGTCAGGCATCGCCAGTGCTTCTGGAGCAACGAAGTAGAAACAGATGTTGTCGAATTTAGCTAGGGCTTGAGTTAAAGAGTGAACCGTACGGCCGTACTTAAGGTCACCAACGAATGCAACGTTCAGGTTGTCGAGGCGGCCTTGAGTTTCGGCGATAGAGAACAGGTCTAATAGCGTTTGTGTCGGGTGTTGATTTGCACCGTCACCTGCGTTAATAACAGGCACACCGTTAGAGAACTCAGAAGCTAGACGCGCTGCGCCTTCTTGAGGGTGGCGCATTACGTAAGCATCAACGTATGAAGAGATAACCTGTACTGAGTCTGCTAGCGTTTCGCCTTTCTTCGCCAGTGAAGTGTTACCACCACTGTCGAAACCAATCACATCACCGCCGATGCGTTGAATAGCCGTTTCAAAAGAGAGACGAGTTCGCGTTGAAGGTTCGAAGAAGCAGCTTGCAACAACTTTGTTCTTGATGAGTTCTGGGTTTGGTTCAGCCTTTAGCCGACCTGCCGTTTGAACAATTAATTCTAGCTCTTCACGAGAAAGCTCTGGAATTGAGATGATGTGCTTTTGATAGAGCGAATTCGCCATGATCTTCTTCCTCATAATAATGTATTAGCCATAAAAAAGCCCCCCATAATGGGAGGCTTTAAAAAAGTGCTGAAAAGCAGAATAGACGACCTGTTAAGCATCTTAGCTTGCGATCAATATTAGGTGTTTTCACAATTTTATTATGTGTTTTCACAATATTAGTTGGCGTCATTTTCACTACTCTCAGACAAATTGCCGAGAATTATACGCTTTCAAATTGTGAGCGCAAGCGATTACATCAAGCTTTTGTTTACTTTCATTCTTCGTTATTGACCTAAGGTTGCCACCATTACGGCCTTGATGGTGTGCATGCGATTCTCTGCTTCATCAAACACAATAGAGTAATCAGATTCAAACACTTCGTCTGTTACTTCCAAACCGTTCATTCCATACTTATCTGCGACTTGTTGGCCGATCACGGTTTCATTGTTGTGGAAAGCTGGCAGGCAATGCATGAACTTCACTTGAGGGTTACCTGTGAGCTTTATGACATCCATATTTACTTGGTAAGGCGTCATTACAGCCACGCGTTCGTCCCAGGCTTCTGGTGCTTCACCCATCGAAACCCAAACATCGGTGTATAGGAAATCACAGCCTTTCACACCTTCAGTTACGTCTTCAGTTAGTGTGATTGTTGCACCAGAGCTTTGTGCAATGGCTTGGCACTTTTCGACAAGTTGTTCTTCTGGCCAAAATGCTTTTGGTGCTACAAGGCGGATATCCATGCCCATTTTAGCTGCACCCACTAATAGAGAGTTCCCCATGTTATTACGTGCATCACCAAGATAAGCAAAGCTGATTTGGTGCAGATGTTTACCACGACCATGCTCAAGCATTGTGAGGAAGTCAGCCAAGATCTGGGTTGGATGAAATTCATCGGTTAGACCATTCCAAACCGGCACACCAGCGTATGCGCCAAGATCTTCGACAATGCTTTGGCCAAAACCACGATATTCAATACCATCGTACATACGACCTAATACACGAGCCGTATCTTTCATTGATTCTTTCTGACCAATCTGAGAACCAGAAGGACCCAAATAAGAGACTTGAGCACCTTGATCAAAGGCGGCGACTTCAAAAGCACATCGAGTTCGAGTTGATGCTTTTTCAAAGAGCAAAGCGATGTTTTTACCGTTAAGCTTTTTTTGCTCTGTACCTGCATACTTAGCTTTTTTTAGGTCAGCAGACAGATCGAGTAAAAACTGAATCTCTTTAGGAGTAAAGTCGAGAAGTTTTAGAAAGTTACGATTGCGAAGATTAAAGGCCATCTCTCGCTCCTTGGGTATATAGAATCAATGAAGAACTCAGTTAAACATAAAAATGCTATATTTGTGAATACTTATTTTATTTTTTTGATAAAAAAGGCCAGTAAAATAATACTGGCCTAGATACACTATTGTTTGAGATTAGCTGAGCTATTTGACTTAGATACCGTCTCTTTCTATAGGACAACTCATACAACGAGCGCCACCACGGCCACGACCGAGTTCGTTGCCCGGAATCGTCAGTACTTCGATTCCTGCTTTGTCGTATTTCTCATTGGTGTAAACATTACGCTCATAACCGATAACCGTACCCGGTTTCACCGTTAGTACGTTGTTAGCGTCATTCCACTGTTCACGCTCAGCTTCGTAGTTGTCACCACCCGTGGTTATGATTTTCAGTTGATCGAGTCCTAATGCACCTTCAATAGCAGAAAGGTAGTTGTCAGCCTTTTCTACACGCATCTCGCCATTTTCTTTTGGCGTTAAGCGCCAGGTGTCCAGGTCTTTGCGAACAATCTCAGGATAAACTGAGAAGGTGTCGATATCCATATGTGTCATTACCGTATCAAGGTGCATACAAGAACGGTGCTTTGGTAAATCAATCGCAATGACTTCTTTCGCTTGACCGGATTTGAATAAACTTGCCGCTAGGTTTTCAACACCTTGTGGCTTAGTACGCTCTGAAATACCGATAAGAACGGCGCCTTTACCAATAACCAGTACATCGCCGCCTTCAATATTGGCGTTGTCGTAATGAAGATCTTCATCACCGAAATACTTAATAAAATCTTGTCCAGCGAATACAGGGTGCCAGCGGTATATTGCTCGCAAGTGATTCGTTTCTCGTTGACGAGCTGGCATCATCATAGGGTTAAGGGAGACGCCTCCGTAAACCCAGCATGAGGTATCGCGGGTAAATAGATGGTTAGGGAGCGGTTCGATAACGAAATCGAGTGGACGATGCATCTTCGGTAGCATCGATGATGATTTGATAGGAAGCTCTGAGTAGGCTAAACCACCAAGTAGGAGCGTGGCTAAGTGCTCATTGTCCATTTGAGCAAGGTACTCTCTTAACTCACGTGCGAATGTAGGGCCGTAACGAAAATCAGAGATTTGAGTATTAAGCAGCCATTCACGAGCTTGAGTCACTGCGAGTGTCTCAACTAATAGGTCATGCAGCAACAGCACTTCAACGTCTTGGTCACGCAGTGTTTCTGCAAAGGCATCATGCTCTTCACCAGCGGCTTCAACGGCAAGTACATCATCAAATAGAAGTTCGTGACAGTTTGAAGGGGTGAGGTGGGTGAGTGCTCTTTCCGGTCTATTTAGGAGAACTCGTCTTAATTGACCGACTTCGGAGCCAACGTACAGCTTACTCATTTTGCATCCTTACTATTAATCCAACTTCTATTTATGACAAGCTTGATCGTAATATGCAAGTTTTGAAGATTGTGTAAAGGCTGTGTTGTTCTGATGTTTTTGGGTTTAAATTCTGAGTTATTTAAGTTTGGTGGTATTAAAATCCAATCGAAAGGCTTAATTCTGGAACAAACTTTTTGCGGTTCTATGCTCAAATTTTAGTTATTCGATGATCCACTATGCTTGGTGAACATGATTTTCCATTCAAAAAATATGCAGTTATTTACTTTTTAATGAGGTTTTATGCATCAGTCAAGAGATCGTCAGTATGCATTTGATATGACTAACCACTCAATTTTTTAAGACTAAGACTAAAAGTAATAATAAAAATGAAATGCTAAAATACACGATGGTTAATAAAATGTTGAAAATTTGTTTATGTGATTTTGATTTAAATTTTGAATCGATATCGCCTTTGCTATCTCGCAATAAACTTACCTTTCTAAGCCTGATCTAGGTGGCTTTTCTAGACGATCCGTGCCATATTTCGTGGCAATCAAATTTGATCTTTTCATAGTCAACACTCTGGAGCAGACACATGTCTCACGAAGATGAATATCTATCAGTAGCGGAATTAATTGAATTTCAAAAGGAAGAGACTCGCGACATCATTACAGCATTAATTGAAGATGGTAGCGATCCTGAAGCTCTATACGATATTGAGCATCACCTATTCGCTGAAGATTTCGACGTACTTGAGAAAGCGGTTGTTGAAGCATTCAAAATGGGCTTTGAAGTGCTTGAAGCTGAAGAGACAGAAGACGAAGATGGTAAGAAGCTACTTTGTTGTGATGCAACGATGCAGTGTACTCTGAATGCAGAAGCGATTGATGAGCAAGTTGAAAAGCTTGTGAATCTTGCTGAAAAGTTTGACATTATCTATGACGGTTGGGGCACTTACTACGAAGGTGCAGATGCTATCTACCCAGAAGAAGATGATGAAGGCGAAGAGTAATTCTTTCCCAATTTTAAAAAATGCCAGCGACTAGCTGGCATTTTTTTGTCCTCAGAAAAATAAATGTCTTTATATGCATTCATTCATTATAATGCGGTCAAAATTGATCTAGCTCAAGGAATGACATGCGGCTACCTCTCGATGGTCTTTGGCAAATTTCGCCACTGACGGATCTCTCAATCCCACAAGATGACATTACCTTTCCTGCTCCGTTAAGCTCTAAACTCCCTGATAACTTGAGTGAAGAAGAAATCGCAGAGCAAGAGTGGCACCTGATGCATGACATCGAAGTGGATGATGCGATGTTGGTGTGCCCATTTGTTGAGCTAGTTGTCGCAGGCGTTGACTACTTTGCAGAAGTACGACTCAATGGCGTTGCCGTGTTTGACTGTGATGGCAGCGAAGCTGAATATCGTAAAGACATCCGCCCTTATATGCAGCTTGGTCGCAATCGTTTTGAGATCCTTTTCCTTGAAGAAGAGGAGAGCCTGTTGCTTGAAGAGGATATAGATGACTCTGTATCTTCAGCAGCCGTTGCTAAATCAGATTCACGTATTGGGATTTGGCACGCACCGTATTTGCAGCTTGTTCGTAATGTGAAGCTTGAACAAGTCGTCACCGAGCAAATCTGGCACCACGGTGGTGGTTGTGAGTTTAAAGTGGATGTTATCTATCAAACGCTAAAGGCGGGGTTAGTATCGGCATCCATCAAGTTTAATGGTATGACACTCGTGATGCCGATTGATGTACGCGCTGAACATACTGGCGTCGTGTTCCAGGTTGAGGCGCCGCTCCTTTTTGATATTGAGAACCCTAACCCTAAGCATTTATATCAATTAGAAGTTGAATTGGATGGACAGAAAGAGAGCTCTTTTGTCGCCTTGAACCCAACTTCTTGCGTCAGTAACTTTCTACGTTAACTCCGTATATTTTAGCGCTACCTTCTTTCGCTATAGCGGCGCATTCTGCTTATAAGGATTTGGCCATGACAACCTCACAAGCGTCGTGGCCTGTCTCTCCCCAAGCTGAGTCAAGGTGCTCAAACCCAAGCTTCTCATAGAGTTTGACCGCAGCACCTAAGCACTCCGTCGTTTCTAAATACATGTGTTGATACCCAAGTTGTTTGGCTTGCTTTAAGCTCAAAGCAACAATTCGCTTGGCTAGTCCATGCCCTCGAGTTTGAGGTAAGAAGTACATCTTTTGTAGCTCACACACATTGGATTTACCAGCTAGAGGGGCAAAGCCACCGCCTCCGACGATCTTTCCGTTGTGTTCGATAACCCAGTACATTGCATTCGCTTGGCTATAGACAGAGTACATATCATCGAGTGTTGGATCGGCCACACCATAGCCTTTATCTTCTGTGAGCCCATGCTCAGCCGAAACTTGGCGAATGATTTCTGCTAATTGTTGGTTGTCTGACTCTGTGAGTGGGCGTAATACAAACTCATCCGCTTGGCATACTTTCGTTAGCCCTTTTAAGTAGCTCTCAAGTCCTTGCTTAAGTCGTTGTTGTTCGTTGTCATTGAGTGTCGAGAGTACTTTTTCAAAGAAGATGCTTTGCTGCTGGTCGAGTTGAGATAACGCATCAACACCTTGAGCTGTCAGAGCGACTAATTGGCTACGCTTGTCTGCTGGATTCTCTAGACTTTCAACTAACCCAAGCTTGATCAGACCTGTGACAGTACGGCTAGCATTAGATTTATCTACGTTGAGTTGCTGCGCCAATTGGTTGATGGTGATTGGCTGCAACTGGATTTCACCAAGAGTATGAGCCTGGACTGGAGTGAGGTCGACATCACCACACTGTTTATCAAGCATGCCAAGTAAACGAACCGTTTGACGAGAATAGTCTCTTAACTGTTGAGAATTCATAACTACCTACCTTTGGATTAAAAAATAAAGTTGCGCATCGCAATTAAATTAATTGCGATACGCAACTTTGTCAATGGTAAGATGAATTTTGTTATTCGAAGCAGGTTACTTTAATCCCTCAGTGAGGCTTAGATTAAGCGTGTTGATGTAAACAAAACTGAGCTTTTACTGTTTGGCTTTCAGCTTTTCGTAACCAGACTTTCTCGTGGAAGTAGTAAGCAACTGTATTTAAAGTTGGCTCTAGCAAGGCCATCACACCACCGATGAAAGCATCTCCAGTCAACAAGTAGACAACGGTAAAGGCAACACTAAAGTGGATGGTAGCAAAGCTTGCTGTTTTTAATTTGGTCATCCACTGACGAGCTTTAAGCACTGGAACTTGAGCCCACGCCTTTTCATGAAAATAGAAGGCAACAGTATTCACAGAGGGCTCAATCATAGCGATCAAGCTACCAATTAAGATGTCGCCTGTTAGTACATAAGCGACACTAAATGCGATAGTAAAATGTAATGCAGCAAAGGTTAGTGTCTTTTTCATGATAATTACTCAGTCGTTGTGTTGTTTTGATAGGTCTATTATTGAGAATTATTATCATTAAGTATAATGGGAAGTAGAGATTAATTTGATAGATGAAACCTATCAATCAGTGAGGCTAGAGTGAGAAGCATTGGAATATTGGAATCAGAGGTATAAAAAAAGGCTGGTCACGAAGACCAACCTTTCTATTTAGAGCGAGAAGTTTGAAGCCTTCTCGGTCACTCGGTTTTAAAGCGCTGCGATAGTCGTTTTTTGCTCTTCAAGCTTAACAAGAGTCTCTTGGTAGCCTTCTAGCTTTTCACGCTCTTTCGCGATAACCGCTTCTGGTGCTTTAGCAACGAAACCTTCGTTACCTAGCTTACCTTCGATACGCTTAATCTCACCGTGAGTCTTAGCCACTTCTTTATCTAGACGAGCAAGCTCTGCATCTTTGTCGATAAGACCCGCCATTGGGATCATCAGCTCAGATTTGCCAACCAGTTTAGTTGCACAAGCCGGAGTCTCTTCGCCGTCTGCTAGAACTTTAATGTCGTCTAGTTTAGCTAGAGAGTTCAGAACGATCTTGTTCGCTTCGATACGAGCAGCATCCTTCTCATCAGCCACTTTGATCATTACTTCTAAGCCTTGGCTTGGTGCAATGTCGTATTCCGCACGTAGGTTACGGATAGCGGTGATGAAAGTCTTAACCCATTCGATGTCGTCAACGATCTCAGCATTGAAGTTAGCTTCATTAAACTGAGGAAGCGCTTGAGTCATGATGGTTCTTTCTTCTGCATCAGGGCCTTCAACGCCGTCGATCAGCGGAATAACGCTCTGCCAGATAGATTCAGTGATGTAAGGAAGAACAGGGTGAGCAAGACGTAGAGTCTTCTCTAGAACCGTGATAAGCGTGTAACGAGTCGCTTGTTGTTGAGCTTCAGTACCTTTCCAAAGAACAGGTTTAGTGAGCTCTAGGTACCAGTCACAGAATTGGTTCCAGATGAATTCGTAAAGCGTGTTTGCTGCCATGTCTAGACGGTAGTTGTCTAGGTGAGCGTTAAACTCTTTTGCTGCAACTTCAAACTGAGATTCAATCCACTTATCCGCTAGAGAGAATTCCATGTTTGCACGGTCTTCTACAGACAGTGACATGCCACAGTCGTGCTCTTCTGTGTTCATAAGTACGTAACGGCTTGCGTTCCATAGCTTGTTACAGAAGTTACGGTAACCTTCAAGACGCTTCATGTCCCAGTTAATGTCACGGCCAGTTGAAGCCATAGCAGCAAGAGTGAAACGCAGTGCGTCAGTACCGTAGGGTTCGATACCGTTTTCGAATGTTTTACGTGTGTTCTTTTCGATCTTAGCAGCCAGTTTAGGTTGCATCATGTTGCCACAACGCTTCTCTACTAGCTCTTCAAGGCCGATGCCGTCAATCATGTCGATTGGGTCAAGTACGTTACCTTTCGACTTAGACATCTTGTCGCCGTTTTCATCACGGATAAGACCTGTCATGTAAACGGTTTTGAAAGGTACTTGAGCTTTGCCATCTTCGTCTTTCACGAAGTGCATGGTCATCATGATCATACGAGCAACCCAGAAGAAGATAATATCAAAACCAGATACTAGTACTTCAGATGGGTGGAATGTTTTCAGTGCTTCAGTATCTTCAGGCCAGCCTTGTGTGCCGAACGTCCAAAGCGCAGAAGAGAACCAAGTATCTAGTACGTCGTCGTCTTGCTTAAGCACAACAACAGGCGCTAGGTTGTTCTTTTCACGAACTTCTTCTTCAGTGCGACCTACGTAAACTTTACCATCGTTGTCGTACCATGCTGGGATACGGTGGCCCCACCAAAGTTGACGAGAGATACACCAGTCTTGCACGTCACGCATCCACGCAAAGTACATGTTTTCGTATTGTTTAGGTACGAATTGGATTTGGCCATCTTCAACCGCTTTAACAGCAGGCTCTGCAAGAGGTGCTGTGCGCACGTACCATTGATCAGTCAGCATCGGTTCGATAACCACACCACCACGGTCACCGTAAGGGACGGTAAGGTCGTGATCTTTGATCTCTTCAAGCAGACCAAGCTCATCGAATTCAGCAACAATAGCTTTACGAGCAGCAAAGCGCTCCATGCCTTGGTATTTAGCAGGGATGTCTGTTGAGTAAACATCGCTTTCTTCGCCGTTGGTTGTGAATACTTCAGCAGCATCACGGATATCAGCATTGAACGTTAGGATGTTGATCATTGGTAGGTTGTTGCGCTTACCAACTTCGTAATCGTTAAAGTCGTGAGCAGGTGTGATCTTCACACAACCAGTACCTTTTTCCATGTCTGCGTGCTCATCGCCTACGATAGGGATAAGACGGTTTACAACAGGAAGTAGAATTTCTTTACCGATAAGATCTTTGTAACGTGGATCTTCTGGGTTTACCGCTACGCCAGTATCACCAAGCATGGTTTCTGGACGAGTAGTCGCAACAACAATGTAGTCTTTGCCATCAGCTGTTTTAACACCGTTCGCTAGCGGGTAGCGGAAGTGCCACATGAAACCTTTTTTGTCTTTGTTTTCAACTTCAAGATCAGAAATAGCAGTGTGCAGTTTAGGATCCCAGTTTACTAGACGCTTACCACGGTAGATTAGGTCTTCTTCGTATAGACGAACGAACACTTCTTGAGTTGCAGCCGATAGGCCGTCATCCATAGTGAATCGCTCACGATCCCAGTCTACAGATGCACCAAGACGACGAAGTTGTTGAGTGATCGTGCCACCTGATTCGCCTTTCCATTCCCAGATCTTGTCGATGAAAGCTTCACGGCCGTAGTCGTGTTTTGTTTTGCCTTCTTCAGCAGCAATCTTACGCTCAACAACCATTTGAGTTGCGATACCAGCGTGGTCAGTACCGACTTGCCAAAGCGTGTTTTTGCCTTTCATACGTTGAGCACGGATAAGCGTATCCATGATCGTATCTTGGAACGCGTGACCCATGTGTAGGCTGCCAGTGACGTTCGGTGGCGGGATCATGATGCTGTAAGCTTCTTTTGATGTGTCACCGTGTGGCTTAAAGTAGCCTTTCTCTTCCCAAGTCTGATACAGAGCTTGTTCGATTGATGTTGGGTTGTATGTCTTTTCCATAGTGCTCTTAAACGGATACTGTGAATGGTTAATCGTGGTCAAACTTCATAAGTGAAGCTTCTTGAATCTAAATCCAAAGATAGCTTTAACTATGAGGTTTGACTATGGATGTTGAATCTCGATAGTTTGTAGCTGATATCCAGCCTGACGGTAAATTTTATACCTTTCTCGAGCGAGTTGCTTAGCTTTTTCTTCGCAAGGAACGAAGTCTATCACCTGAGCAAAGGCGTTCGCAAAGGTTGTATGATTATCGGCCAGATTAATTACCAGCTGACGATTCCAATTGTGTTTTACACCTTGGTAGCCGATTTCAATGTTGGTTGAATATTTCGGACCTTCGCCAACTAAGTTATGTGCAATAAATTCACTGGGTTCGACTTGCCAGAAAATCTCTGCGATACGCTCGGCATGTTCTTTGTCATTACAGTTGAGATAAAGTTTAGCGCCTTGTTTCGCAAAGTGCTGAGCAAGAAACAGCACATAGTGAGCAAAACCTTCTTCACTGGCTTGCGGGCTATCTGATGACACTATGTAAAACGTAGCTGTCTGCATGCTTAATACTCGAACTGGAAATCGTGGCTATTCATCTTACTTGCTTAATCGAGTCTGACAAATAGCGCTTATTAAAAAAGGGCCCGTAGGCCCTTTTCATTATTTTGAAGATTGCTCTTCAGTCTCATGGCCGCTGCGGTTCAATAAGAATTGGACTAGCATTGAGACAGGACGACCTGTCGAGCCTTTCGCTGCACCAGATTTCCAAGCTGTACCTGCGATATCCAGGTGAGCCCAGTGGTACTTCTTAGTGAACTTAGACAGGAAGCAACCAGCAGTGATAGTACCGCCAGGACGGCCGCCGATGTTCGCCATATCTGCGAACGGGCTGTTTAGCTGTTCATGGTACTCGTCTGCCATTGGTAGACGCCATGCACGGTCACTTGCTTGCTCAGAAGCATTCACAAGTTCGTGAGACAGTGGATTGTGGTTTGATAGAACGCCACTGATGTGGTGACCCAGAGCAATAACACACGCGCCTGTTAGCGTTGCAACGTCAACCACACATTCTGGTTCGAAGCGCTCAACATAAGTCAGTGCATCACAAAGAACCAAACGACCTTCAGCATCAGTATTTAGAACTTCAACTGTTTGTCCTGACATCGTCGTTAGGATGTCACCTGGGCGGTAAGCATTGCTACCAGGCATGTTTTCACAACCCGCTAGAATACCGACAACGTTGATTGGCAAGTTAAGTTTCGCCAATGCTTTCATTGTACCGAATACAGACGCTGCACCACACATGTCGTATTTCATCTCATCCATGCCTTCGCCAGGTTTAAGTGAGATACCGCCTGAATCGAACGTAAGGCCTTTACCAACAAGTACAATCGGCTTTGCATCTGAATCAGGTGCGCCTTTGTATTCCATGATAGACATCATAGATTCGTTCTTAGAGCCACGACCTACCGCTAGGTAAGAAGTCATGCCCAGTTTTTCCATCTCTTCTTCACCGATGATCTTAGTCGTTACGGTTTCGAAGTCGTCAGCTAGGCGACGAGCTTGAGAGGCTAGGTATGCTGGGTTAGCTATGTTTGGTGGCATGTTGCCAAGGTCTTTAGATGCTTTCACACCAGAAGCAATAGCAAGACCGTGAGAGATCGCTTTTTCACCAAGGCTTAGCTCGCGACGTGTTGGTACGTTGAACACCAATTTACGTAGTGGACGACGAGTCTCTGGCTTGTTGCTCTTGAATTGGTCGAATGTGTAAAGACCATCTTTAGTCGCTTCTACCGCTTGGCGAACTTTCCAATAAGTGTCACGGCCTTTAACGTGAAGTTCTGTAAGGAAACATACTGCTTCCATAGAACCTGTTTCGTTTAGTGTGCTGATGGTTTTTTGGATAATTTCTTTGTATTGACGCTCGCCTAGCTCACGTTCTTTACCACAGCCTACTAATAGAACACGTTCTGAAAGTACACCAGGTACTTGATGCAGTAGTAGCATCTGGCCAGGTTTACCCTCTAGGTCACCGCGACGAAGCAGTGAACTAATATAGCCATCGCTAATCTTATCTAATTGCTCGGCTACTGGAGAAAGGCGGCGCGGTTCGAATACACCTACAACGATACATGCGCTGCGCTGTTTCTCTGGGCTGCCACTTTTTACACTGAACTCCATGCGTACTCCTACATCCTGAAGACAAATCAAACTAAATGTTAGATAATGGGTTCTTACTTGTTGGATCCTATAATGGAACTAACCTTAAAGAAGAACACTGACACTTAGCTAAAAATTGAAAAAAATAAAAGGTTCAACGGGAAATTATAGTGATTCAATCAAAAAAACAAGTTTTGTATAGGTAATTTGAGTGTGATTATTGTTAGATATTTGATCCGCGAGACAATCAAGAGCCAATTTGCGATCTTTTTTGTTCTCTTTCTCGTGTTTCTCAGCCAAAAATTCATCAGTGTTTTGGCAGACGCCTCTGATGGTGATATTCCTGCGAGCCTCATATTGTCGATCGTTGGCCTAAATATGCCAGCGATGGGCTTACTGATGCTTCCACTCAGTATCTATATTGGTATTTTACTTACTTTTGGTCGTCTTTACGCTGAAAGTGAAATAGTAGTAATGAACGCCACGGGTATTGGTAATAAATTTCTTATCCAATCTGCGCTTTATTTAGCTTTGATTACTGCATCTGTTGCCGCTTTTAACTCATTTTGGCTATCTCCGTGGTCACAAGATAAAGTTGAACAAATGTATGAAGAAGTGGCTGCAGAGAACAGTGTTGATTTGCTGCCAAAAGGTAAGTTTGAAGGCACGCCAGATGGTTCTTCTGTCGTTTTTATTGATGATATCGACGGTAATAAGTTAAAAAATGTGTTTGTTGCTCAAATGCGACCACGTGATTCGGTATTGCCTAGCGTGATGTTCTCTAAGTCAGGTGATGTAAAAGAGCTCAGCGATGGTCGCCAAGTCATTGTTATGTACGATGGCACTCGACATGAAGGTGTTCCAACACGTCTTGACTATATGGTGACACACTTTGAGGAGTACGAGGGCCTAATAGGCCAACGTGAAGTCGAGAAAAAAGGTCGAGATTGGGAAGCCATTCCTACGCTTGAACTGATTGGTAATCCAGAAAACAGTGCGAAAGCAGAATTACAATGGCGAATTTCATTGGTGCTTTGTATTCCATTGTTGACCATGCTTGTTGTGCCACTGTCTGCTGTGAACCCTCGACAAGGTCGTTTCGCTAAAATTGGCCCAGCCATTCTAATTTACCTAACCTATTTCTTAGCAATTAGTGCAACCAAATCTTCGATTGAAGAGGGGAGTATTCCTGCGGTAATCGGCATGTGGCCAATCAATGCGTTATTGTTATTTGTCGCGATTGGTGCAAACTTTATGGATAGCGTGCCAGTAAGGCGTTTGAAAGAAAAATTCAAGAATAAGAGGTTGGCTTAAGCCGTGTTTAAGATTCTCGATTTATATATAGGCAGAACCATCATCGCAACGACGTCGCTGGTATTGGTGACGTTTGTTGGTCTCTCTGGGATTATCAAGTATGTAGAGCAGCTGAGAAAGGTTGGTCGTGGTACCTATGATTTATTACAAGCGCTGTATTTCGTTTTATTGAGTGTCCCTCGTGATATCGAAATGTTCTTTCCAATGGCGGCCTTACTTGGTGCATTGATCGGATTGGGTATGCTTGCTGCAAGTTCTGAATTAGTGGTGATGCAGGCTGCGGGTTTCTCTAAGTTAGATATTGGTTTATCAGTACTCAAGACCGCTATTCCACTAATGGTTGTCGTGACTCTTCTTGGTCAATGGGGGGCGCCTCAAGCACAAAAAATGGCTCGCGACTTAAGAACTATCTCGATTGCTGGTGGTAATATTATTTCCACTCAAAGCGGGGTATGGGCGCGTGATGCCAATGACTTTATATTTGTTGTCAAAATTGACGATGAAAAGCTATATGGTTTGAACATGTGGCGCTTTGATGAAAACAAAGCACTTAAGACGGCGATATATTCTGAAGAGGTCGATTACGTTGGAGACAACGTTTGGACAATGAACGATGTCGAGATCACATCTTTCGAAAACGAACTTCAAATTACCAAAGAAAGCCTCCCTACATATTCATGGAAGACATCTCTTGCCCCAGATAAACTTGCGATTGTTACGGTTAAGCCTGAAGAGCTATCTTTAAGTGGATTGTATGATTATGTATCTTATCTGAAGGCGTCAGAGCAAGATGCGTCACGCTATGAACTGGCGTTATGGCGAAAGATAACTCAGCCTATTTCGATAGCGGTCATGATGTTGATGGCATTGTCGTTTATCTTTGGCCCTCTACGTAGTGTGACCATGGGGGCTAGGATTCTTTCTGGTGTTATCGCTGGTTTTACTTTCTATATATCCAGTGAGTTTTTTGGTCCTGTGAGTTTGGTTTATCAAATTCCCCCTGCTTTTGGTGCGCTAGCCCCGAGTGTAGTATTCCTCGGAATAGCAGTCATGCTCTTGAGGCGGAAACTGTAAATAGAAAAAAGGAAGGTATAACGCCTTCCTTTTTTGATCTTGATTAGAGCTAACTTAAATCACGCTATCGTGCTTGTGGTAACACAACGACTTCGGTCTTTGCCCAGATATCGTGAAAGCCACGCTTTTGTGGATCGAATGGAACACATAGGTTTGCCAATCCAAATCCCGAAGTACCTAAACGAATCAGCGCCTGAGTTACTGTAATAGCTGAACCGTCTTTGTTTTGAACGCGTAGCTTCCAGGCTCTCATTCCCAGAGTTTGTCCTGCTCTTGTCCAGAAGAACACAAAGAAGTAAACCCAAACGACCACTAAGTAAAAAGTATACGCTGGGCTCCAAATCGGATGGTTGGTTAAGAAGTCACTAACATCGGCATATCCGCTGTGGTTAAAAATGCCGAGAGCCATGAGCGCGTGCAGCAGAGCGACAATGACGCCAGCCGCCAACATTTCAATAGCGATTACGATCAGAGCGTCGTAGAACAAGGCACCAAATCGGCGCATGACTCCTGCTGGTGGCAGAGTGTTTGTTGATGTCATGTGTTATTACTTCTTTAAAAATTGAGGCGTCAGAATATAGTTTAAGGCTTAGCCTGAAAAGAGATATGACGCACAGCTTATGACTTAGTGGCGAAATTATCGGCAAACACACATAAATTCAAGTTTTTATACTTGCCACATCAGTTCGCATACGTATAATGCCAAACATCGAAAGGGCAATGCCCCAAGATAATGCCGGTATGGTGAAATTGGTATACACGACGGATTCAAAATCCGTTGCCTTCGGGCGTGGCGGTTCAAGTCCGCCTACCGGTACCATATTTAAATGACAAAGCCTCGACTCAAGTCGGGGCTTTGTTGTTTCTGGAATATAGGAAGTGTTGCCTTCGCGGTGGCGGCAGGGCAGGAACGCTTCTTAATCAGTCAGATCTTTATGCTTCATCCCTAAATCTCACCGTTTCCTTTCGTAATTCAAGTTCCTAGTGAATTAATCATCTTAAATCATGATGTTACCTGTCATTCTCTTTTCTATTGTCTATGTTTAAAGGACTAACAGAGGAGAGAGATATGCTGACAGTAACCCCTTACTTGTTTTTTGATGGTCGTTGTAATGAAGCGTTGGATTTTTATCACAAGTGCTTTGGTGGTGTGGTTTTATCTAAGCAGCTTTTTAGTGATGCACCACAGGTAATAGAGGGAGCTCAACCTGATTGGGTTATGCATGCTGAGTTCGAAGCGTTTGGTATGAAGCTGATGATGTCTGATGGTGTTAAGGCAAAAGAACTTGAAGGCAACAATCTCGCTCTCTCTCTTGTGACTGAAGATACCGCGACTCAAGAACAAATCTTTGAAAAGCTCAAGAAGGGAGGGCGGATAATGACTCCACTCGCAGATACTTTTTGGGGGGCTCGATTTGGCAAAGTAGAAGATAAATTCGGTATACGCTGGATGGTGCACTGTGACTCTTTAAGTTGAACCTGTGAAATTGGATAGTGAAATTGCTGCTTGGTTTTATTAGAATTATAAATAGAGATTAATCATCAATATTATATAAAAATGGGCAGCATAAAGATTACCGTAGACCGCATTCAGCCCGGTCTGCATATACGACTCCCCGTAAAATGGAATGAACACCCATTTTTATTCAACAGCTTTAAAATCAAAGATGAAGCTCAAGTAAAAGTCATTCGACATCTTGGGATTAAGCACGTCTATATAAATCTGAGTCAAAGTGATACCTCACCTTTACCTGTTAATCACTTAGGTGAAAAAGAAGCCGATATTGATTCACAGGTAAGTCTTGAAACGGAAAGAATGTGGAAAGATAAGCATGAGCGTATCGAAATCCTTAGCTCTTACCGCCGTAGGGTGAGTCATTGCGAGAGAGAGTTTGAACGTTCGCTTGCTCGAATGCGCTCTGTGATGGCTAAGATCCGTAACAGACCTTTAGATGCGGTGGGGGAGGTAAAGGCTCTTGTTGACGATATCGTTGAAACTCTAGTGAGCGATGATAACGTCACCTTGCATCTTATGAATGCTAAAGCGGATTTCGAAGACATTTACTTTCATACTCTAAATGTTTCGGTTGTTGCACTGATGATAGGTAAGGCCAAAGGCTATAACACACAGCAATTGAAAGACCTCTCATTCGCAGCGTTGTTTCACGATGTAGGTAAAATCAAAATACCAGTCGCGATACTAAGAAAGCAGAGTGCCCTTACAGTCCCTGAAGAGAACTACCTGAAGCTTCACACCAAATACGGTGCGGACATCGTTGCGGGAATTGATGACTTTCCGGAAAATGCTAAAAAGGTGATCGCTCAACATCATGAGATGAATGATGGCTCTGGTTACCCAGAGGGCTTAAAAGAACATGAGATTGATGAGTTTGCCAAGATAGTCGCAGTGGCTAATGCATTCGATAACCTTTGCCATGGTAAAACTAAATCTCAACAAATGATCCCGTATTTGGCTCTGTCCCATCTATATAAGAGCTGCAAACATCTATATAGCCAAGATAACTTGGGGCTGTTGGTTAAGTTCATGGGGGTCTACCCACCAGGAACCGTCGTACAACTTTCAAATGACTCAATTGGGATTGTGATATCCGTTAACGCTAAACATATGCTTTATCCAAATGTACTTATCTATGATCCTAGCGTGCCAAGAACCCAAGCCCCGATCATTGACCTTTTTATTAAAGAGATCAAAATCGTTAATGCCGTTCATCCAAGCAAGTTACCTGAACAAGTTCGAGAATATCTAAGCCCTAGGGCTCGTTTATCTTACTTTTTTGATAGAGGAGAGTAGTTATCCACAGGTCGTTGTGGGTAATCTGTTCGGAACTTGGGGTGAAAGTGGTATAAACAAGCTCTTGGTTGAAATGTCTTCGCTTAACCTCTTTTTTCAATAAAAAACACATTTATTGCTTGCCAATATGAGCGGCATCTCTATAATGCCGCCTCACTGACACGGTAGACGCCACAAGGCTTCAACGAAGAATGTTAGTAAGGCAACTAGCTTTAAGTGATAATTCGCTCCTACTTTTAGAAAGTAGAAATTAATTTTTAAAAGTGTTTGACACTGAGAATTAAATCGCTAGAAT
>NZ_JBGOOM010000026.1:0-68330 GCF_041439575.1 Vibrio sp. 5S239
GTAACGGGAGAGAAAGAGGCATTTAAGTTTAGCCATGGAACAATAATCCCTAAGCTGTTTGAACCGAGCACGCGAATATTGTGTTTTTTGGCAATCGCTAGGCATCTTTCATCAAATGTCTCACCATTATCGCTTAGCTGTTGCATGTCGGAGGAAAGTACAATTACTGACGCGATGCCTTTCTCGGCCAATTCTTCAAAAATGGCGACGTTGCGTTTCGCATTCGTACACAAAATCGCAAGGTCTGGAACGATAGGTAGGGATAGAATTTTCTTATAAGAGAGTACGCCAGCCACTGAGTCGTATTTCGGTGTAACTGGCATCACCGCACCTTTAAAATCCCCGTGCAACAAATTATTCATAACAATATAGCCCGCACGCGTTTCTCGTTGCGAAGCGCCAACAACAGCGATAGAGCGGGGTTTAAGTAGGGGATCAAGATGATTCATAGACATATCCTAGCAATGCACGTAAGTTCATCGTAACTTACTTTTCACTGATAGGTTGATGGCAAATTCACCGAATTCAGATGAATAAGCAGACACTGCATAAAGTTTGTGAAATAGGTCACCCACTAATGGTGTATAATCTCAAAGTTAACTTGATTCTAAACCGACGTATCGGCATGATTTATAGTAATTATTATTAAGGACATAGAGCTTTCCATGAAAAAAATTGCAATTGCGACTTTACCTCTGCTCTTGGCTGCATGTGTATCTGAAAACTACATTACGGATGTGACTTCAGATAGCTATCAAGAAGAGTACAAAACAGCCAAAGTTGAAGCTCCAGTTGTATCTCAATCTGAGCAAGCAGTCGTTGTAGAAGAGAACGTTGTTAACGTTATCAGAACAGAACCTGTCACCCAAACAACTAAGGTTAAGCCAGTTACAAGCGTGACGGGGCCAACGAAAAAACAACAAGACATGAATCAACGCTTTGGTTATACGGTTCAAGTTGTTGCTGTTGGCAGCCAAAGTAAAGTCGACTCTTTCGTGAAAATGCTACCACCGACTTCTCAACCAGTTTGGGAAAACTACAAAATGGTTAACGGTACTAAGTGGTTCACCGTACTTTACGGTGACTACGCAACACGCTTAGAAGCCAAAAAGGCGATTTCAAAACTGCCAACCACTTTTCAAAACTTAAAGCCGTTCGTTAAAAGCATTGATGACATCAAGAATTCTGAATACCCAACGCTTAACAAGTTAAACTAAGTTTTGATTCATAAAAGAGGGAGCAAATGCTCCTTCTTTTGTTTTAAGACTATCGGTTTTGTTTAATAGTTAATCGCTCGATCTTTCGGATGCAATTTTAACAATCAAAACACTGTACCTATCTCGACTTTTGTTTATCATTGAAGTCAGTACTCCTAGTTTCAAGGACCGATTTTACCCATGAGCACCACAAACATTCTTCTACTTTGCGGCGGTGGATCTTCAGAGCATGAAGTGTCTTTAGTTTCAGCTAATTACCTTTTTGAACAACTCAATAGCGTTGCAGATTTTAACGTTTTAAGAGTTGAGATTAAGAGTGAAGGCTGGTGTATTGATTCCGGTGAATTAGTTTACCTTGATATTAATGAGCAAACTCTACGTGGCGACAATATAGAATCAAAAGTCGACTTTATTGTGCCGTGTATTCATGGTTTCCCAGGTGAAACGGGTGATATTCAGTCACTGTTTGAAATGGCTAAACTTCCATACCTAGGTTGTGGCTCTGAAGCAAGCAACAACAGCTTCAACAAAATCACATCAAAACTTTGGTATGACGCACTTGGTATTCCAAATACACCATACTTATTCTTGTCTGACAACACGGAACAAGCTCACTCACAAGCGACTCAAGCTTTTGAAAAGTGGGGGAAAGTGTTCGTGAAGGCTGCACGTCAAGGCTCTTCCGTTGGCTGTTATCAAGTGAACCAAGTAGAAGACTTAAACGAAGCCATCAACAAAGCGTTTACGTTCTCAGATCAAGTACTTGTTGAGAAGTCAGTCGTACCACGAGAACTAGAAGTCGCTGCCTATCAAATCGACGGTGAGCTACACATTAGCAAGCCGGGCGAGGTGATAGCACCAAATGGCGCATTTTACTCTTATGAAGAAAAGTACAGCGCAGACAGCCACTCAATCACTGAAGTTGAAGCAAGTAATCTGACTGGTGAACAATGTGAATTAATCGCAGACAGTGCACGCAAAGTTTTCACTCAAATGAAGCTACGTCACTTATCTCGAATTGATTTTTTCTTAACCCAAGACAACGAAATCTACCTGAACGAAGTAAATACTTTTCCAGGTATGACTCCAATTTCCATGTTCCCTAAAATGGTGGAGCATAATGGACACAAGTTTAGTCAATTCTTGGAGAACTGCGTTAGAACGAGCCTTGCTTAGTTTATCGAATCGTTATTTCTGTTTTTGACCCTGACAACATAATGCCTTGAGCTTTTCTGCCAAGGCATTATTGTTTTTTAGAAGCCGATATTTTTAACGCCGACGATGCCACTAGTTTACTGGCTTGACGACAAAAGTTTATTGCCACGGTATTAAGGCTTTGAATTTCATTTTCTCCTTCTCCGCTGTGCCCGTATACCCCACATATTGCGCAGGCATGGCAGGGCTGAGCCAACGACCAAAATCCTGAATTTCTTTTACCTTAAGACCTTGTTTAGAAAGCTCTTGTGCAGCACCAACACGAATCGAGTTACCTGAGAAATGGTGGTTTTCCGCCAGTTGTAGTAAATCGCTTGCTCTGCGCAGGATTCGATAGATAGACGAATCGTCCAAAGGTTGACGTCCAATGTTTTCATGCTTGTCTATTGCACGGAACACAGGTAAATCCTCTTGTACCCCAGCATACGAAAGCCAACGCTCAAGTGCGACACTCGCGACTTGTGAAAGCTGGTATACAGAATTTTTAATAATGATCTGATAATCACTATCGGTGCTCTCAACATCGGTGGTTGATAACAGCTTAAGTTCTGAACGCTTTAAAGCACACTCGAACATCACATTATAAATGGCAATGTCACGAATCTCTTTTAAGTTGGCCTTGTCATGCGAAAGCAATATGTTCAATTCAGTGAGGTGTGCGGACGTCATGGCGTTGGTTTGCTTAGCATCACCGGCCATTCTGGCTTGCAAGTGGAGTAGAGTAAAGCGAACTTGTCGGTGCTTGATAGGGTTGGCGAAACCAAGCACAATGTGCAATAAACTAAGCGTTGCAGTGTAACGTTTTAGAGATGCATATTTTCTGTCGTTGGATTCAGTCTCTAAAAAACGACGAATAGCCGTAACAGATGCTGGAAGTGTATTGATACGGTTTTTAGTACAAAACGCGTGGTAGCGATTCCAGTCACTGTAGATGCCTAAGAGTGAATTACGCGAGTATTGGTATCCTGTTAATTCATCTATAATTTCAATTGACACATTACTGTTCAACTTTTCAACAAACAAATTAACTGTCACAGAATCAGATAAAATAGGGACTTTTTTTCTCAAATTACCGTACCTTAACAGGTGTTTTTACCATATTATGCTTGATATCATTAAAAGTATACTTATGATTAATATAGTGAAAACAAAAAGATGATCAATAGATATGGCTAATTCAATTTACCGGAGCGTCCATCTTCAATCGATAGATGCTAATCACACGGTCTGGCGTGCGAAGTTAAAAAACAATGTTATTCAAGGTAACCTAGCTGCTGTTAAGAAAAGTATTGATTGGTGGATTGAAACCGCATCTATTATTGATCCAAAAGAATTCACAGCATTAAATAAGTCGAGAGGAACTGGTGGCTCAACTGAAAACTTCAACGGTTACCAAATCAAGAATGACACCGGTGAGCCTAATGCGTGGTATTGCATGTTTAACGGACGCCTAATTAAGGGCGGAAAAATTGCAATTCAACGTCATATAGAAGCTTACTTACTCGCAAAACAAAAAGCAGAGCAACAAAAGAAGTAAATTATGAGCCTAGTATATTCAACAGAAACAGGTCGTATTGAGCCTGAAGAAGAGAAAGTCCAACGTCCTAAAGGCGATGGTATCGTTCGAATCCAAAAAGAAACTAAAGGCCGTAAAGGCAAAGGTGTTTCTGTCGTAACTGGCTTAGACCTAGATGACGCACCATTAAAACTAATGGCAGCAGAGCTCAAAAAAGTTTGCGGCTGCGGTGGCTCAGTAAAAGATGGCAACATAGAAATTCAAGGGGACGCGCGCGACAAGATCAAAGCGCACCTTGAAAAGAAAGGCTACAAAGTTAAATTTGCTGGCGGCTAATCTCTAACTAATACCAGGGTTAAAATCGAAGATTATTATCACTGGTTATTAGATATTTTATGGTAAATAGCCAATATGGTTAAATACACAGTATAAATTAGAGACTATCGACACAATACAAAGGCAGGGCATCACACAAAGATACCTGCCTTATAAACACCAAAACCAATTTAACATAACGTACATAATACGCACTTAAACTAGTTTGATTTTGAGGGGCTTTCTGGGCTCACACAGAGCTTCTGAGCGTTATTTTTGTGTGTACTCTATAATTCGACTTCTAGCGGTACGATGATTTTTCCATACTTTTTAAGCTCAACGCTATTAAAGTTATTCACTACGTAAGATGAACTGTGGAATGTATAAAGCCCAGCTTCGTAAGGCTCTTGGCCTTCGTCTAACTGAACTTTGGTTAACGTTGGGAACCGACCTTCCAAATTGTGCAAATTATGTTACGGGTTAATCTTTAACAACGATTTTCCTAACGAGCATCAAAAAGGCCGGACAAGCCGACCTCCTGATTGAGCATGTTACTCACCCACGTTCTTAGGCGATTAAGCAAAGCAAACCCTCAACATAATTCATAACCATAATACGCAGTAATGTGTGATTAATTTCAAAGATAGTATTATCATCGTTTCGCCTTAAAACCCTTGTTCCAACTGACTCTCACGCTTCTTGCGTCGACCAGAGTTTTCTTATGGCACTTGAAATCTAATAATTATATGTGCGGCCAGCGTCTACACAATTCAATCTTCATTCAGCAAATCTAATTGACGAGAAACTTTGTCCATCTGGTTTAACTTATCTTGCCACTTCTCTGTTTGCACTAACGAACCGCCGCGCTGTGTGTGATTCTTGTGAGCATTGGTGTTGCTTATTTTCCAGATTTCACACACGCGACCAATGTTTATTATCAACTGCACATGCTAGCTCTCGTTTAAATCTATCAACTAATAAAGTTCGTCTTTTTACGTAGATTAGCACACAGATTTTTCAAACCTGTCTAACGACACTCTAGCGTTATACTTTGTGTTTAGTGAGATTATTAAACGGCAATGTATATCCTATGTTGTTTGTAACAACATGCCAAACAAGCGCAAACATGTTTGAATAGATTCATTACACTTATTCGTTGGTACACAACACCGATACTTGGGAGATCCATAATCACGGTTTGCCCTGATATTACGTTCAATTGGATTTAGGTAGCTTTGGTAATAAACCTAAGAGTTACTTTAAACTCATTGCACTTAGTTTTGCTTTACTTGTTTTCTCTAACTGATATGCCCGCTTTTGAAGTCGCAATGGTGTTACCGCCTAAGATTAGAAAGCTTATAAAGCGTTTAATGGTTATCGACACATGTAATCAACAAAAAAGTGACACTGTAGCTATCTGTACAGGTAAAAGCTTGATCGTATGGAACACAAAATCAAGACCTTAACTAATAACTGTATATTTATACAGTTAAATTGTTAACCCCATAAAAACGTCACCTTTCGTATAAATACCGAACAAAAACAACGCTCTTTAGGCATATATCGATCGCTGGGCGCGTATTTTTTGGTGAAGAACGACTGTATCTGGCTTGTTGACCAAACGATACTAGCCAAAATCGAATCCCTAGATACTCCATTATGCATAATGTTACAGGTTTACGTACGAAATATATTATGAGCGACAAAGCATTCCGAAAACTCAACATATTCCTTTCGATTTTTTGCCTAGCAATCACGCTAGTGTCGTTGATCTCTTTTAATACGCTCATCATCATCACACCAGACAGATAGCCTACGCGCGTAAATACAGACAGAGACCACGATGGTGGCACCGTAGGATCATTACATAAGTCAGAAGATGGAATTGAGTTACAGTGTGACTTTGAACGAACCTATAGCTTACCCTTCTGTGAAATTGAGTTCGTTATATCGACCCAAAATAAAGGGCTCGATCTCTCAACGTTCGATTCGGTCACCATCAATATGGAATATGAAGGTCAAGAGGATCCAAGGTTTCGATTCTACATACGTAACCACGACGACAACTACAGCGCTCAAAGCGACCCTATTTCTAACAAGTTCAATCGCTTAGACTTATCATTCCCCGATAGAAAACACATCGATTTAGCATTCTCAAATTGATACGCGTCGCAATCCTTAATCGACTTCTACACAACTCCTTACGCCTCGTAAGCTTTTTAAATACTTATTCTGTACAGCACACATGTGGCAACGAAGCTTACTCTAAGCGGTGGTAAGTCACTCTCGCTGCGAGTCTTTATCATTACCGCTGTGGCTTGTCTCGCTCTGTTCTTCGATGAAATCCTCATTTGTCTGCTTCTGAACATTGAACACTCATGCACTCGCATCCGTTCAAAATACAAGTCACAACGTCACTAGCCTTAAAAAACGCCATATATTTAGTAACTTAGGCATGGTGACACAAATACTGACACCTAAAGTGGCGATTGTTTTACTTTCAGATCTTGCTGTAATTTAATTACAATTAAACACCAAGCAAGGCCTTAAAAGTGAATTACTCTGCTATAACTTACTGAATAAAATGAATTTAAGGATTTTGGAAAGGTCGTGGTTTAGGTTGAATAAAAAGTTGGTATGTACGAGATAATATACTAGAGGGTAATGTTTTTAGTTATAGTGCACTAAGGGGTAAAAAAGAAGGGCTGATGCCCTACTCTTCTTTATTACTCATTTCTTCACGAATTTGCTCAGCAACGATTTTGATAGCTTGCGCTGTGCTGATGCCTTGGGTCATCATTTCTTGAATTCGTTCAACAGCTTTCTGTTGTTCTTCGTGAGAAAGGGTTGGTAAATCGTTTAACATGCTCTGCTCCTTTGTTTAGGAGCAGAACTATATAAGGAGTGCTAGTAACTAGCAAGGAAATTGATTGATGCACCCATAGCATTTTCATTTGTGTAGTTGGCACTTAAATCTAACTGAAACAAATTGAGTGGCGAAAGACCAATACCGGCTGTCACGGTTCCTTCTGAATCTGAATAAGCCAGATTTTTGTAGTACCCTCCCCTTAACTTAAGCTGACGTAGCAGATCAACTTCAGCACCCACACGAATCATCTGTTCATTGTCTTCAAACGAAGTAAACTTTTCAGTCTCGTTTAGGTCATAATCCACACTAAAAGAAAAGTAATCTGATACGATTCCTGCACCAACCGTGTAAACCGGTTCTAGTTGGTAAGTGTATATACCACCAACCTGGTGTGTAGCACTACTTGTACTGCTGTTTAGCGTTCTCGTTGTATCTTTGGTTTCGATGTCTCTGGAGATCAAGTTGGTTGCTGCAACACCTACACGAAATGGGCCGAAAAACCAAAGTGCACCTGCATCCATGTTGAATGCGCTTTCACCATCACTGTTTTCTCGTACGTCAGATAAATCGTAATCATTAACCGATGCAACATAGTTATACGTGTAAATACGCTGGATCTTAGGTGTAATACCAAATGAGATATGTTGCCCCATAAAGGTTTGGTATTTTGCTAAAGAAAGGCCGACTTCTGCGACACCGATTGAAACCGCTTCAACTGTAGACAACTCTACTTTATCTTCGTCTGAACCTATCGTGTAAACGTTAGGCGTAGCAAATGATTCTGTATAGGCTTTAGCGAAAAGGTTTGCCGCTACAAACTGATTAGGAAGAGCAAATGCGACAACACCACCAAGTTCTACATTAGCTTGGTTACCATCAAGTTTATTAAGCGCTGCATCCAAGTCTGCGGTACTTGACGCATCAACGACACTATCGATGTTCGATTTCATGTCGTTAGGATCGTTATAGCTACCGCCAAAGCTTGGCGTGATCATGCCCATGTCATCGTTACGACGATATATTGCAACCAGTGCTGGATTATAAAATGGAGCGGTTAGGAAGTTTGCAGAAACAACACCAACACCACCCATAGCATCACCACGCGCTTCAATGGCGTAGTTGGCTGCTGAAAGAGGAAGACTGGCGAATGCAATTGACGTTGCGAGTAGTTTAGTAGTTTTTTTCATGCCGTTTATCTTTGTTAGATCCCTTACATAGTTAACGGCTCAATTTTAAATTACTTTAACTCTTCTTCGCTAGAAATATCATAAGTTTTACTGATAGTTTGTGCTTGTTCTATCGCTATGTCGCCCTGCCAGCGATAATGCACCATTGAAATGGCCAAAACATAGCGATCATTGGGTAGCTCTTCACCTGTGAGGTTCATCGGATAGTCAGATTCATAGCTCTTACCCCACACCTGCTCATAGTGCTCGTCGATATAATCGTACAAACCGACTTCAAGCTTAGGCAGTGGGCAATAAGGGTTAAGGAGTTCTTTTTTATCGATTCGCCAAGTGTCTTTAGATGCCCAGCGAACTTGCTGACGCATGGCGACCTCACCAAGAATAACCCAAGTACTCCAAGAATTGCCGTCATCACCTTTTACGCTTAAACGATATAAACCAGAGTCGAGTTGAGACGCTAAGTTATAACGCTTGAGATATAAATTGACTGAGGCATTGTTGACGACTTCGCTTTCCTTAGTAAATTCGCTATCAGACGAAACAACTTTATCGACCCACTTCTCGAAGGTGATATCTTGAATGTTGTTATCAGATTCGACCTCAATCGCAACGCGAAATGTATCTCGCCCCGGGCTTTGAATGATGTGTCTTTTTACGACCACCGAACTGATCCAATCAGGTAGTGTTTTTTTTGTGAGGGTTTTACCACAATCTTTATTCAACGCTTGGTCGAACAGTTCATTTAGGTGATCTTCTCGAGACTGAGAAGCATTGATTTGCCAAACTTCCACTAATGAATCAAACATAAGGGATAAGTCATTATCCAATAGATGTTTGTGCACTTGAGTTAGAGCATCGCTATTTTTAAACCAATCTGTTGCTTGCGCGGTATTCACCACGCAAGACAACATTAATAATGGAAGTAAGGCTTTTTTCATTACGCTTTCATCTTGTAACCAACGCCACGTAGCGTTTCGATTTCTAGACCCGGCAGTTTCTGTCTAAGTTGCAAAACATGGGTATCGACTGTACGTGTTGTTGGGAAGTGGTTGTAACCCCAAACGTGGTCAAGCAACTCGTCACGGGTGAATACGCGGCCAAGATTACTTGCCAAGAACAATAACAGGTCAAACTCTGTGCGCGTTAACGTGACTTCTTGCTCGTTAAAAAACACTTCACGAGTCGCTTTATCGATAACGAGGTTTTGAGCGATTACTTTTGATTCATCCTGCTCTTCAGCGTCTGGTAGGCGAAGTTGAGCACGAATACGAGCAAACAGCTCAGCCTCAGCAAATGGCTTTGTTAAGTAGTCGTTCGCACCTGAATCTAGACCCGCTACTTTGTCTTTTACTGTAACGAGAGCTGTCAGCAAAATTACGGGGATATCTTTCTTTTTCTTCCAACCGGGAAGAGCATCTACTGAGTCACCATCAGGAAGCTGGCGATCTAGAATCACTAGATCCGCTTGCTCCCAATAGGCATCAACTTCAGAGACTAGTTCTGCATGCAAACATTCATACCCAGCTTGCTCAAGGCTAACTAATAGACCGTCAGCTAAATTTTTATCATCTTCAACGAGAAGCAATGTCTGTTTCACAAGGTATCTCCAAAATAAATGTTGTTGGGGGGCCGATAAGCGTCATGTGACCGCCCATTTTTCCAACCATAGATTCCACTATCGTCAGACCTAAACCGAGTCCACTCTTACTAACAAATGGCTTTCTTAGTTGCCCCCAATCTTTGCGGGACAAGTCTCCATTATCTATAACTTTGAATGTCAGCTTCTTGTCAGAAGTATTCAGTTCTAGTATCACTGGTGCGACACCGTATTTAACAGCATTCCTGATCAGGTTATCGATGCACGTCCCTAACCAATATACGTTCACTTTTGCGGCAATATCTTTATTCACACGGAGTTCAATTCCCGGTGCGAACTCTTCTTCAACTTTGTATTGAAGCCACTCTTCGACGCTTGGTACCCATTCAGTTGCGAGCGGTTGATTATCTGACTGCAAATAGTCTTTACTTGCTTCAGCTAACTGTCTTAAACGACGAGTATCTTCACACAACCTACGAAACTCATCATAAACCGATTCTGGTAAGTGTTCGAACTCGCGTCTGAACCCTTCAACGGTCAATGATAAACTCGCAATCGGTGTTCTTAATTCGTGCGTTAAAATTTGAAGAACAAGCATGCGGCTCTTCATCTCTTGCTTCTTGCTATTCCAACGATATACGGCCCAACCAAGTACAAGCATGATGTTGGCGATCACCAAGATAAACATCGCGATTTGCAGCAGCTCTGAATGATCTTCTATTTCCCAACAGACGTTACCGCGTTGGACAAAACAGCTATTGTCTTCTGAAGATAAACTGAACGATAATCCAGCAGCCGTTGCATTTTCGTTCCACACAGATTCGTCATACAAATAATATCTGTCGCCGCGCTTCACCCACATTTCATCAAGCTCAACAAACATGCTTGCCCCAGCTAACAGCGCCGCTATGGCTTCATTGTCCATTTTTTGTAAACGAGATAACAGTTCATCATCTTCAGTATTTGGCCGCTCTTGAATATGCATAAAACGCTTCAAAGAGTTGAACTTGTCCGGGTACTTCTCAACATAACGTGCCGCATAAGAGCCACCACCAGGGTGAATCAAGCCACTACGGCTAAACCAGCGGTCTGAAAGTTTGGTGCCTTTACACATCGCACGGGTAAAAACTAACGGCTCTGTGATCAAAGGGCTTAACGGAAGCTTTCCGCTACATGTTTTTGATAACTGATATAAGCGTTGGATATCTTTTAATGGATACTCTGCTGTTTGCGGCAGCATTGAAGATGGCATGATCAAGCGAGTTGGATAATCAGCCTGAAGCAGTCGAATGTCATAAGATTCAACTGCCGTTTCATGATCAAAAAGTTTGGTGAAGTTATCGATACGCTCAGGCAAAGAATCAGCAAATGCGTTTACTGAAACTGACAACGTAGCAATAAGAAGCGTAAATTTTCTTTTGATGATCACAAACCAGCGCAAATTCATATAGATCAGACAAATATATACCATTCGCTATCAAAGATAAATTTTTAAGCGCATGAAAAGCAGTAAAAGCAGTGAAAGCAGTGAAAGCAGCGAATATTAATGATTAATTCCATCATAATATGGATACATTGTACGGGTGTACCAGAGCGTTGATTTAATAATCCAGCAATCCAAGCGAGTGTGCGATTACGTAATTTCTTTCCAATCGTTTATGAATAATAGTCAACGATGACTTTTACCGATCAAAAAAAGGAGCTCAAATGAGCTCCTTTGTTTTAAAGGTGTTTGTCAGACCGGTCTTTACAAGTGTTCTAGAATTCCTAGACAGCTCTGTTTCGCATCACCAAACAGCATCTGTGTATTCTCTTTAAAGAACAGTGGGTTTTGCACACCTGCGTAACCAGTGTTCATAGAACGCTTGAACACGATGACGTTTTGAGCGTTCCAAACTTCAAGTACTGGCATGCCAGCAATTGGGCTGTTTGGATCTTCCAGCGCTGCTGGGTTTACAGTGTCATTCGCACCAATAACCAATACCGTATCTGTCTCGTCAAAGTCGTCATTGATTTCGTCCATTTCAAGAACGATATCGTAAGGTACTTTTGCTTCAGCAAGCAGCACGTTCATGTGACCCGGTAACCTACCAGCAACAGGGTGGATACCAAAGCGAACGTTAATACCTTGTGCTCTCAGCTTCTCAGTGATTTCATGTACTGGGTATTGAGCTTGGGCTACTGCCATGCCATATCCCGGAGTGATGATTACTGACTTAGAGTTCTTAAGCATATCAGCCACATCTTCAGCTGAGGTTTCACGGTGTTCGCCCTGCTCTTCATCGCCATCAGATACTGTGACTTCTTGGCCAAAGCCACCAGCGATAACACTAATGAACGAACGGTTCATCGCCTTACACATAATATACGACAGGATTGCACCTGACGAGCCAACGAGTGCACCGGTTACGATAAGCAAGTCGTTCGCAAGCATGAAACCCGCCGCCGCCGCTGCCCAACCAGAGTACGAGTTAAGCATAGAAACCACCACAGGCATATCTGCACCGCCAATCGATGCCACTAGGTGGTAACCGAATGCAAACGCGATCAATGTCATCATCATAAGTGCAAACATGCTGCCGTCTGCTTTCACGAACATGATCATTAGCAATGTAGAAACAACAATAGCCGCTAGGTTCCACTTATGCTTATGAGGGATATTCAGTGCCGACGAAGAGATAACGCCACGAAGCTTACCAAACGCAACAATCGAACCAGTGAACGTAACCGCACCGATAAACACCCCAAGGAACACTTCCACTAGGTGAATCACATGCTCTGCGTGTGTTGCCGCTT
Source organism: Vibrio sp. 5S239 (assembly GCF_041439575.1). NCBI lineage: Bacteria > Pseudomonadati > Pseudomonadota > Gammaproteobacteria > Vibrionales > Vibrionaceae > Vibrio > Vibrio sp. 5S239. The sequence goes on from NZ_JBGOOM010000026.1 coordinate 12,713, forward strand.
CAGGAGCATCAATGTAACTGTTGTAACCCACAAGTACCGCTGCCATACCCACAAAGCTGTGCAGAATAGCCACTAGTTCAGGCATTTCCGTCATTTCAACTTTCTTAGCGTAGTGGATACCAATACCACCACCGATCACCATTGCGATGATTATCCACACAATACCTGTAGAGTGAGGGCCAAAGATCGTCGCGATCAATGCGATTGCCATACCCGTAATACCGTAATAGTTACCTGCACGTGCAGATTCCTGTTTCGATAATCCAGCCAAGCTCATGATAAAGAATACAGCAGCAACAATATAAGCTGCTTGTACTAATCCTTCAGACATCTGTTACTCCTTAGTCTTTACGGAACATTTCAAGCATACGTTTGGTCACGGTAAAGCCACCAAAGATATTGATACTTGCAATTAATACGGCAATAAATGATAAGAACGTGACGACGCCACTTCCTTGTCCTATTTGTAACAGTGCCCCTACCACAATGATCCCTGAAATCGCGTTAGTCACGGACATCAACGGTGTGTGCAGAGAATGGCTTACATTCCAAACTACGTAATAACCCACCACGCAAGCGAGAACAAAAACAGTAAAGTGAGATAAGAACGCAGCAGGAGCAACCGAAGCTACCCAAGCGAATGCACCAACAGCTACCGCCATACCCGCCACTTTCTTAATTGGAGAAACAGGTTCTTCAACTTTAGGCTCTGGTTTGGCCGCTTTTGGCTTAGCTTGTTGTGGTTGAGCTGAAACTTGAATTGGTGGAGCTGGCCAAGTGACCTCACCTTCTTTAACGACAGTAACACCACGCAGAACAACATCTTCAAAGTCGATATTGATGTTGCCATCTTTCTCTTTGCAAAGTAGTTTCAGCAAGTTAACTAGGTTCGTTGCATACAACTGAGATGATTGAGTCGGCAGTCGACCAACCATGTCTGTGTAACCAACAATCTTAACGCCATTCGCTGTTGTAATGACTTGATCCGCAACCGTGTATTCACAGTTACCGCCATTGGCTGCCGCAAGGTCTACAATCACACTACCTGCACTCATACTGTCTACCATCTCTTTGGTAATCAGCTTCGGAGCCGGGCGACCTGGGATCAGCGCCGTTGTAATGATGATATCGACGTCTTTCGCTTGAGCCGCATAAAGCTCTTCAGCTTTCTTATTGAATGCTTCAGACATCTCTTTTGCGTAGCCGTCACCAGCACTGGTATCTTCCTTGAAATCCACTTCCAAGAATTCAGCGCCCATCGACTCAACTTGTTCTTTAACTTCAGGACGAACATCGAATGAACGAACGATCGCACCTAAGCTACCCGCAGCACCAATTGCCGCTAGGCCAGCAACACCTGCACCTGCAACCAGTACTTTTGCTGGTGGAACTTTACCCGCAGCCGTAATCTGACCCGTGAAGAATCGACCAAATTCATGCGCAGCTTCAACAACAGCACGATAACCCGCGATGTTTGCCATAGAACTCAACGCATCTAGCGCCTGAGCTCTTGAAATTCGTGGTACAGAATCCATCGCCATCACGTTGATGTTGCGACTGGACAATTGTTCCATTAACTCTGGATTTTGAGCTGGCCAAATAAAGCTGACCAATGTTGCGCCATCTTTAAGAAGATCGATTTCATTTTTAGACTCGTCAACGATCGGAGCGTTAACTTTAAAGATAATATCGGATTTCCAAGCTTCATCTGCAGTAACAACTTTTGCTCCAGCTTGTTCATAAGCTGCATCTTCAAAACTTGCTAACGCACCTGCTTGTGATTCAACACAAACTTCAAACCCTAATTTTAGAAGCTGTTCTACCGATTTCGGCGAAGCAGCGACTCGCGTTTCACCTGCGAGTGTTTCTCTTGGTACACCAATTTGCATAGCTATTCCTTGACTATTGGCACGAATGACTTATTCGTTTGTATCTAACGACAACTAATACTTCAAGCGTTTTGTTCAAAGAACAGGAAAAGTTATTACTTATAACGATTTGGATGGAATTTGAGCGCTTCATTTGAAGAAATGACGACCGTCTCGAACTAAGAGGTCAAACCACTTGCAAATAATCCTTTAAATAACAACTTACTAGCTGTTCTTTGTCCCTAAAACTAAAAAGAGCTTTCAGCATATACACTGAAAGCTCTCTAAATTATGACCAACATCAATTCTAACCCTATTTGGTTAGCTAAATATATTGTCGCCCATTTGGTCGATGAACATCTGCGTTTTTTTGAGCATCAATTCATCGGCATCTTGTTTGTTTGAAACAACATCTGAACGAATAAAACGGTGAGTTTTGATTTCACCATCGAATTCTTTCTCGATTCGCCCAGCAACACGGTATTGACCAGATTCTGCAATGGCATCTTGATAGATATTGAAACCCTTATATTCGACTGGTTCAATCTCTACTTTTTGTTCGGTTTTTTCTTTGCCACCAAATAATCTAGAAAAGAATCCCACGTTTTTTACTCCTTAAATGACCGTATTCACCCTAAACTATCATGACTGTTTACGGTTCAACAACGGCTTTTCGTACCATTGCAATTCTACGTCATCATCAAAATTGTGTTGACTAAATATAACGGGCACATTGTCGTCACGTTCGCGTCTTCGATCGTCAATAACCATACTTTCTGCGTTTTTTACCGCGACCTCACTATTTCGTTTATAGAGCACCAATTTATCTTCTGGCAGTGCTGAAAGAAAATCGATATCAAAGCGAATGTAGATCGGCTTGAGTTGCCCTAAAGCCAGGCACGCAAGATCGGCCAACTGTTCGTTAGTATAACTAGACACATATTCCTCGGTAGACAAAACGTGTCCTACCAAAGTTTCCATATAGTTATGTACATCAACACTAATTTGCATACTACACCTCCATTTGTAGCGGTTGCTTGTGACCTAGTTTCAAATAGTGAACAACCTAATAACAAAACCTACTTTAACTCTATTACAGATCTTGCTCGAACTTGATTACAGTTTTTGCTTCTGCCTGTTGCCGGAGCTAATATAACAATTAAGCCAAAATCACCTAAATTTTGTTAAGTACTTATAACGACTAATTAATTTATCATATATACTGTGTAGTTCGTTCTATGGTTAATAGCAACTCAAATACATATAAAAATAGTTGCGCTATTAGCGACCAATGGCAATGTTTTTGCTCTAATTTAGGCAAAAAGCTTGGCAATAACTTGTTTAACCGTATCCTACGTATAACATTAAATTATAAGATCATCATTATAGTTAGGCTCACCACATAAATGACATCTTCTTTCGTAACGTCGAGCATGTTTCGATTTTGCTTCCCCTTACTTCTCTTAGCAATATTACTTGCAGGTATGAATAACGTCATTCTCGTGACGGGTTCAAACATAGGGTTTGTTAGCAACCTCCCATATATTTTATTGAGTGTTGCGGTCATGCTGTGCCACACCTTTAAGCAAGGTCGAATGGCCATGGTTTCTGTAACCATGCTTGTCGCTTATTTAATCATCCAAGTTCGCTTGCAATCGCCACTAAATACCGGGACCACTTTGTTAGAGCTATCTCTGCTGGCCGCTCTACTGCCTGTGACTTGCTTACTCGTTTATGCCTTCCCCGATAATGGCGTTAACTCAAAATCCATGCTGTTATATGCCTTGGTACTCGTGTTGTTTATGGTGTGGACACAATTGATTGTTTCTCACTTCCATGCCGGAGGTTTTGAATCATGGAGCGAAGGCATTTTGTTTGTCGTGAGGGATTTTTCCAAACTGCCTTTAGTTTTAGTGTTGTATAGCCTTTGTTTACTTGGCCTTACTGCCATTCTAGTGTTGGTGTATAACCGCTCTATCGATGTTGTGGTTTACAGTGCAATTTTGATCGCGTCATGTACATTTATCTTTTTTGACGTTCAATACATCTCAAGCACTATGTTTTCACTATCGGGAACCTTAATCATCATCTATGTGATGTCAGCAAGCCACGATATGGCCTTTAATGACCAACTGACTAACATCCCTGGTCGACACGCCTTAGAAGTGGATATGAAGCACTTAGGGCGTAAATACTCGATGGCGATGGTTGATATCGATCACTTCAAGAAATTTAATGATACCTACGGGCATGATATCGGCGACGATGTGCTGAAACTAGTGGCTCGTGTATTGAAAGAAACAACAGGCGGAGCTCGTGCCTACCGCTATGGTGGTGAAGAGTTCACGATCATTTTTAAAGGTAAGTACACCGAACAAGTGAAAGAGCACCTTCAGGCTCTGATTTCTGAGATCCAGAATTACGACATCACCATTCGTAACACTCACGAGCGTCCTGATGACCATGAAGTCGGTATGAAAAAGCGTGGCAAGAATAGTAAACCAGCAGATGTTGTGAATGTTACGGTAAGTATTGGGTTGGCTGATAGTACGACCACAAGACAGCCCGAAGAAGTTTTGAAGCTAGCGGATAATGCACTGTACAAAGCTAAAGAAACCGGCCGAAACAAACTGTGTGTTAAAAGTTAGTTCTAGGTGGCAGTTAAGCGCATCTACAGTTAGCTAGAGCCTTCAACAATAAACATCAATAAATTGAGAGCCGAATAGGACAGGATAAGTTTGAAGACTAATCTTGGTTGAAGAAGATGATCAAGCTCCCTCCTTTCAAACTGCTTCCGTAATTGATCGTAAAGCCAATGCCTACATTATCGACCCATTCATTAAATAGGTTGGGGTTAAGCAACCAGCCCACACTACCTTCGTAATACGACGTCGTTCCCATAGGAGCAACTGTATCACCTCCAATATCAATTCTCCTGATACTGGAGTACATAGACGTAATGTTTTTATCCCAACGTACTAGGTCGTAAAAAATCTTCGCTTCATTGGCTATATACCAACCTTCTGGATGGCCAATATTACCGTTATTAGCTTCGCCCCAACCGACACCATTAAAATAACGCCAACTGGTACTGAGTTTGTATTTTCCCCAATCGTTCTTGTCTTCAAAGATCAACTTGATTTTAGGCTCAATGATATAGGCCCAAGCATCAGTATTGAGATAAGTCCCGTCAAGTTGGCCAGCAAACGGCTTAAGCAGATTAGCACGATAATCGAAGTCGTTACGATAGTAAGAAACATGATTACCAACCCCTGAATGGAAACTCCAATACTCATTCAATTGAGAAACGTTAGCGAACTCAACATATCCCGATACTATGGTCTCTTTTTGAAAATCAGTTACTGTCGTTGAGTCATATTGAACATCTCTTTCAACACGCAATGCAGACAAACTAAGAGTCACCTCTTGATGGTTATCTTCGATGTAAGCTGGTAGTTCAAATGTGTATGGTAGGCTGAGGGACGTAATACTTTTTCGGCGACTTACGGAATCGTTCGAACCAATCGCATCATTGTCTAAACTAAATACTTTATTTGGATCAAAGTTATTGATACCAAAAGTGAAAACATCGGTATCGTTAAGCAGTACACTCGTCGCAAAACTCTGTTCGATATTTTTACGAAAAAGGTCAGATAGCGGCGTGGCAGCATTAACAACGGTAGGAACAACAAAACAAAGTACAGAAACGACCTGTGTCCAACCTCTATTAACCATAAAAAATGGCTTTGAGTGCGGCATTTTATCCCTTAAATCCTTTTCTATCTTCAACACTAATAGAAGTGTCATGTCAAATATCTAACGAGCAGATCAACTAAACTGCAACATCCAAAATGTTTCTTTGTATGTAAGTATTTCTACCACTTTGTTTGGCTTGATAAAGCACTTGATCAACTTTTTCGTAAACAAAGTCAATAGATTCATTACCACAGGGAATGAAAGATAGCACCCCTTGCGACACTGTAACTCTATCAGAAACGGTTGAGTAATTGTGTGTATAGTTCATTTCATGAAGTGCTTCTTCTACCCGATCCGCATGTAATTTAGCTGCTTTGATATCCGTATCACTCAAAATCAACACAAACTCTTCACCGCCATAACGACCTACAAACTCTCCAGCTCGAACAAAGAGGCGCTTTAATGTACTAGCAAGTTCTTGCAAACACTTATCTCCTTGAATATGGCCGTAATTATCGTTATAAGACTTAAAGAAATCTACATCTAGGAGTATCACGGTCATGGGCATATTACGCCTTCCGTGCCATGCGATGCTCTCTTCAAGCTTAGTATCCATATATCGACGGTTGTACAATTTGGTTAAACCGTCTTCGTTGGCTTGCTGTTGAAGAAGGATGTTCAATTCTTCTAGTTTGGCTGTGCTCTGCTTTAACTCACGCCTCATGTGCGCAATACGCTGCATCGCTATCAACTTAGAATTCAAAACAACTTTGTTCACTGGCTTGATCAGATAATCATCGCCACCAGCATCAATCGCTTTTGCAATCATTTCAGGCTCTTCGTGACCACTCAAAAAGATGATGGGAACCCACTCGGGGAATTGATGACGCACCTCGTTTGCAACCTCAAAACCGTCCATATCAGGCATAGTGATATCAAGCAACACGAGTTCAGGATCAAAATTAGAGTAAATATTTAGGGCTTCCTTACCACTTCCAACAGCTTCAACAATATGGCCCAGTTGCTTGAGTCGAATAGCAAGCTGCATTCTGTCTAGTTGAACGTCATCAACCAGTAATATGCGCATCGAAGCTCCCTTTTCTATCATCACATCACCTTTATATTGTGCTGAATATTCAAAGTAGCTCAATTTGGGGCTTAAATCATGCACTAATCTCTATATTATATTGACTTTTTTACAGATCTTTTTAGCATTGTTTTCTTTTTAAAGAGAAATATTATGTCAGACGCTAAAAGCAACGAACAACCAGAAATCGATTTAACCACTATCTCACCAGAGCTTCGTCAAGTTATCGAATTTGATGAAGTGCCAAAAGAGATGCACTTCATGGTTACTTCTATTCACGAAGTGTCTGAAGAAGCGGTACGTGAAGCTTGGGATAGCCTTCCAGCAAGCGCACAAAATGTTTTAGACAACTTTGAACAGTTTCACGCTCTAATTTCTGTGAGCCAAGCGTTCGCTGGCGTCAACGTGATGGAAGAGTTCCCGACTCTTAAACTTCCAGAAGACATGACTGACGAAGAAAAAGAAGAGTACCGTGCTCAACTGCTAGACCAAGTCCTACACAACTGTGTAAAAGACATGGTTAAGCAAATCAAGAAAGCGCGTCGTGATGCTATCTTGAAGCGTGATTTTAAAGAAGTTTTTACTAAGTAAATCGCTAACAGTACTATTTATGATTAAGCCGCTTACAACTTAAAAGTAGCGGCTTTTTTTGTGCCCGCGACTTTTTCTTGTCGTTGTTACTCTATAACAACCTGTGCTTAACTGACGTCCCCTAAAGTCTAGTTCACGATCTAAACTTTCAATTAACGATTTAGTGTGTAACAGCAATATCTCTCTGCGTGACACTAACCCCCTTGATCTGAGCATAAACACGCTGGCCAATTTCTAGATTGAGTTCATCCAAAGCCCATAACGTGATTGTTGCCCAAAGGTAACACCCTAACTCTAACTCCAACTTAACCCCTACACTCTGCCTATTATTGCCCTGTTGCTGCGTCTCTACGCTTTTAATGGTTACAGGGAGGATATTACGTATCGAAGTACCTTTCGGCTTATGTAGTGCGATAGAAACATCATTTGCTCTAACTTGTAATCTCACCGCGGCACCAATCTCACTCGACACCTTCTGAACCCATAACGACGTCGATTTACCAAGCGTCAGACGAGACAGAGTATAATCGTTATTGTGTTCCGTTAATGTTGCTTCAAATAGCGAGCTTTGCTCTGAGAAAGATTGCCAAGGCTGCATGGCTCTAGATGCCCATACTTTTTCGGTTACGCCCGATGAAATGACTTTACCCTGATCGATAATCACTAAGTAGTTCGCCAAGCGTAATATTTCATTAAGACTGTGTGTGACATAGATAACCGGGATTTGAACGGTTTCGGATAAGTTCTCCAAAAACGGCATCACTTCACGCTTACGAGGCAAGTCGAGAGAGGCTAAAGGCTCATCCATCAACAAAATGCTCGGCTTAGACAACAAAGCACGGCCAATCGCCACACGTTGCTTCTCACCACCAGACAAACGTGCCGGATAGCGATCAAGCAATGAGCCCAAAGACAACAGTGAAACGATTTGCTCAAAATGCGTTTTATCAACGCCCTTCATTCCGTATTTGAGGTTCGCTGACACCTTTAGATGTGGAAACAATCTCGACTCTTGGAAAACATAACCGACGTTGCGTTTGTGTGTCGGCAAGTTAATGCCCTTGTCACTATCAAATAAGGTGGTTCCCGATACGCTGATCAAGCCCTTATCTGGCTGTTTAAGACCACTAATTGCATTAATTAACGAGGTTTTACCCGCACCTGAACGGCCAAAAATCGCAGTGATACCGTGGCTAGGTAACATTAAGTCGATATCAAAAAAAGTTTCACCAAGCTGTTGTTGGTATTGGAGTATTAAGGCACTCATGCATTACCTACTAATCGTTGTGCAGACTTTTTATTTAGCCACTCAGATAGCATCAATGAACCAAGCGCTATCACGATAGAAATGGCACATAAACGTGCGGCTTCCATCTCCGCACCAGGCGTTTCGATAAAGGTGTACATAGCCAAAGGGATAGTTTGGGTTTCACCGGGAATATTTGAAACGAAGCTAATCGTCGCGCCAAACTCACCAAGGCTTCTCGCAAAAGAGAGCATGGTACCGGTAATGATCCCAGGGAGCATCAGAGGTAATGTGATTGTGAAAAACACACGAATCGGCGACGCGCCCAATGTGGCTGCCGCTTCTTCGAGTTTACTATCGACCGTCTCTAGGCTAAGTCGGATAGAGCGAACCATTAATGGCAACGCGACAACAACGCACGCCAATGCCGCCCCCTTCCAGCTAAAGCTGAATACAATACCAAACACCTCATTGAGCCATGAGCCAATAATGCCTTGCCTGCCCATCATCACCAACAACAGATAGCCTATGACCACAGGAGGTAACACTAAAGGCAGATGCACAAAGCTCTCTACAATGCTTTTACCAAAAAATTGTTTCTTAGCAAGCAGCCACGCTAAACCAATGCCGATAGGAATCAGCCATAAGATGGCAAAACCAGCGACTTTCAAGCTCAGCATTAAGGCTTGGTATTCGTATTCTGATAAATACATAATTTAACGTACTTCAAACCCAAAACTATTTAAGGTGTCTTTCGCTTTTTCGCTCTTTAAGAAAGTATAGAACTGTTCTGCAACTACTTTATCGCTCAACTTCGCTACAGGGTAACGTATTGGAGTATGCAAATCTGCAGGGAACGTCTCGACTAAACTCACTTCTTTAGAAAGTAGAGCATCAGTTTTATAGACAATTCCAAGTTTAGCTTCATTACGTTCTACCAAAGCCAATGCCATACGTACATTGTTACTTGGTGCTAACCGATCGCTCACGTCATCCCACACACCCAAAGCTTCTAATGCTTCCTTCGCATAGATACCAGCAGGAACCGACATCGTATTTCCAACTGCAAGTCTTTCATCAGTAAGCAATTTAGTCCATTGGTCACCCTTTGAGATATCCAACGATACCGGCGTACCTTTCGGTGAAATTAGCACAAGTTCGTTCTCACACAGATTAGTGACGTTGTCACTAGATGCGTATTTTCGATCAACTAAATACGTCATCCATTTTTCATTCGCCGAGATAAAAATGTCTGCAGACGCCCCTCTTTCAATCTGACGTACCAATGAAGAAGTACTAGCGTACACAGGAATAACATCGACAGAATGGTCTTTCTCAAACTCATCAACCAATAGGTTAACCGCGTTTGTCATCGACGATGCAGCATAAACTCTTAGCTTTTCGGCCGCTAAAAGATGAGTCGAACTCAACGAAGTCGTTAACGCTAAGGTGACGAGGGTAGCTAGCTTTTTCATTATTCTCACTTATCTATTATTCGTTTCAGTTATTAACCGATATTCCCATTCAAACCCGAGCTTTAAACTCAGGCCAAAGCAATTCAAGATTTAAGTGCTCTTCGATGGCGTCAGCGATTCGATTAATACCCAACTCTTTAAGCTGTTCGTGGTCAATCGCTGTTACATCATTGGCTCCTGCCCATTCGCAGATAAGCGATAACGCATCACTGTTATCGAATATGCCGTGCAGATAAGTACCAAATATCGAGTTGTCTTGATTTATAGCACCATCAAGGCTGCCTGATTCTAACTGAACCGGTAATACTGTTTCTTTGACATCAGTGCTACCTACGTGAATTTCGTAACCTTTTACTTGTGCTGATTTTCCATCCAGCGTCATAGTACCGATCACGTTAGTTAAGGTTTTCTGCTGCGTTAAGGTAGTGTCCGTATCAAGGTAACCTAGCCCTTCACTGCTACCTGGCTCGCCCTCAACTCCATCTGGGTCGTGGATAATGTTTCCTAGCATCTGGTAACCGCCACAAATACCCATAACCTTGCCACCTAAACGGAGGTGACGCTGAATATCTCTATCCCAACCCTGCTCTTTTAGGTAGCCCAAATCTGCTCTGACTGACTTTGTACCCGGTAAGATAATCAAATCCGCGTTGTTCAGACGTTCGCCTTTGCCTACGTAACGTAAATCAATCGACGGGTTAAGTCGCAGCGCGTCAAAGTCTGTATGGTTACTTATTCGAGTTAGTACTGGCACAACGACCTTGAGCTTAGCTTCTCCATCTGACTCTTGAGCGGAGGTAATGGCATCTTCTGCTTCAAGGTTAAAACCATGCAAGTACGGCAATACACCAATCACAGGCTTGCCAGTTTTCTCTTCTAACCAATCTAGGCCAGATTGCAGCAGCGCAATGTCGCCTCTAAAACGGTTAATCACGAAACCTTTCACTCGTGCCTGCTCAGATTCAGATAATAGAGCCAATGTGCCGTAAAGGTGGGCGAAAACGCCGCCACGGTCGATATCCGCTACGATAATGACTGGGATATCCGCTCTCTCAGCAAATCCCATGTTGGCGATATCATTTTCACGCAGATTGATTTCAGCTGGGCTACCTGCACCTTCGATCATGACACTTTCATATTCTGCAGAAAGTCGGTCGAATGAATCGATAACCGTATTCATCGCGACCTTCTTATAATCGTGATAACCGGTCGCTTCCATATTGCTTAACGCACGACCTTGCAAAATCACTTGTGCACCCGTGTCTGAGTTCGGTTTCAGCAATACAGGATTCATGTGAACAGACGCTTCAATATTACAAGCTTGTGCCTGAACCGCTTGCGCGCGACCAATTTCGCCACCGTCTTTTGTCACGGCACTGTTTAACGCCATGTTTTGTGGCTTAAAAGGGGCCACTTTAATGCCTTTCCTAGCCAATACACGGCATAAACCTGCCACCAAAACACTTTTCCCAGCATCTGACGTTGTCCCTTGAACCATTAGGGCGCTTAATGGTGATCGCATTTGTACTTAAATCCTTAATTTCTTGCCGTTTGGCAATATTTATCTGCCCCTATATTAGCGTCATTGTCGAGTTGATGCCCAGCAAAATGAATGGAAAATGAATACCTTACTCACTCTGGATTCAAACTTAATGTTGTTTACTAGCATTATCGAAGCTAAACGCCTCTTCCAAAGAAATTGTCTTAGCTAAAGAAGACGTTTCAACTAAAAAACAATACTAAGGAATTCATCATGAAAAAAACTGTACTAGCAATTGTATCAACCATCACCTTAGCCCCTGCTTTCGCAATGGCTGGTGACCACAGTAATAATCAACACAAAGGCCCTATTGCTTACACAGGACCAATCGAAACCGTTTCTGTTGCTACACTGCTTGCAGACACAAGCATGTTCACAGAGCTGGACGCGATCGTAGACGGCAGGATTGTTCGTCAGATAAAAAATGACACGTTTATCTTCTCTGACGGACAGAGTGAAATTCAAATAGAGCTGGATGACGATATCCGTCTATCACAACCTCTAGCTGCTGATACCAAAGTACGTATCTTTGGTGAGTACGAAGGTGGCAAAACACCAGAGATCGAAGTTGATCATATTCAAGTTTTGTAAGCTTCAAAACTCAACTATTTAGCTTTAAATTACGCACTTCAATAAATTGGCCTGCATGTTGCAGGCTTTTTTGTATATACTGCCGAAAAATACAATTTATATGGAGTCACCATGCTAGGTCGCACAAACAAGACTATCCTTCTGGGGTTAGCTGCACTGTGTTCATTCTCTGCGTCTGCAAACAACTTTAACTACAACACATTCGAGCTGCGCATGGGTACAAGCCCGAGTACTTTCGGTGGTGAAGTCACAACAATGTTTACTCAGAACTCACACATCATTGCACGTATCGATTCTGAATTTGAGAGCGATTGGGATGCCGCTGTAGGTATGGGGTTTAACGGTCCGATTAATCAATTTGCTGATGTGACAGGCCAAATGCTATTGCACAACATTGAACGTAATGACAACAATGACATTAAAACTGAAATAAACATCGGCATAAAAGCATGGTTAATGGCAAATGTTGAGGTTAACGCACGTCTTGGCCAATTGATCGACAACGACGATACGCGTTCAATTGTAGGGGTTGGTGCTCGCTTTCACTCGACAGATCAACTTTCTGTTGGTCTTGATATGCGAAACAACGGCACTTACGGTCACCAACTCCTAATGTCAGCTCGATTCGGTTTCTAAGCTAGATTTCGTATCTAGGTTTTATGAATAAGCTAGGTTTCGTCACTAAGTAATACCAATCACAGTAAGTAAGTAAGTGATCAGTTATTTACTACGATTGGTATAATAAGTAGCTGGACAAATTAAATAGAAAAAGCCCCGAACAAATTAATGTTCGGGGCTTTTTGTTTGTTAGTTTCGCTAGCTTTTAGTTGTGAAAAACCTAGGCCAGCAACTTACTCTATAAATTAACCATCAGCACCTTTTTCTGGTGATCTAAGTACTCTTCATAAGTACCTTGGAAGCTCACTAGCTGTTGGTCTTTTACATCGATGATGTGTGTTGCTAATGAAGAAACGAACTCACGGTCATGACTTACGAAGATAAGCGTGCCAGTGTAAACTTTCAATGCGTCGTTCAGGGCTTGGATTGCTTCCATGTCCATGTGGTTCGTTGGTTCGTCCATTACCAGAACGTTGATGTCTTGCATCATTAGCTTGCCGAATAACAGACGGTTCTTCTCACCACCAGAACAGTTACGCGCTTTTTTGTTCGCATCGTCAGCAGTAAACAATAGACGACCTAGAATGCCACGTACCATAAGGTCATCGTGCTTCACTGTGCGCCATTGTGAGATCCAATCGAAGATGCTCAGGTCGTTATCAAAGTCAGACGTGCTATCTTGTGGGCAGTAGCCTACTGATGCGTTTTCAGACCATTTAACGATACCTTCGTTTTGCGCTAGCTCTTGAACTAGACAACGTAGCAGCGTGGTTTTACCCACACCGTTCTCACCGATAACCGCAAGACGAGTACCCGCTTCAAGCAGCAAGTTACCACCAGCAAATAATGTTTCGCCATCGAAGCCGTGACCAAGATCTTGAAGTTCAAGCGCTTGACGGTGTAGTTTCTTACCTTCGCCAAAATCAATAGATGGGCTCATACGGCTCGATGATTTCACTTCATCAAGCGTGATTTTGTCCATTTTCTTAGCGCGAGAGCTTGCTTGTTTTGCTTTAGATGCGTTAGCACCAAAACGGTTTACGAAATCTTGAAGCTCGCTGATTTCAGCCGCTTTCTTAGCATTGCTTGCTAGAAGCTGTTCACGAATCAAGCCAGATGCTTCTAGGAAGTACTCGTAGTTACCAGGGTAAACACGTAGTTCACCGTAGTCGATATCTGCCATGTGCGTACACACAGAGTTCAGGAAGTGTCTGTCGTGCGAAATGATGATCATTGTACATTTACGCTGGTTTAGCTCTTCAGCAAGCCAGTTGATCGTGTGAATGTCCAAGTTGTTGGTTGGTTCATCAAGAAGCAGGATGTCTGGGTTTGCAAACAGAGCTTGTGCCAATAGCACACGCAGTTTCCAACCTGGAGCTACTTGCTGCATCAAGCCGAAGTGGAACTCTTCTTCAATACCCGCTTGAATTAGGATGTCGCCAGCACGGCTTTCTGCTGTGTAGCCATCCATTTCCGCGAATTCGCTTTCAAGTTCTGCGACTTTCATGCCGTCGTCTTCGCTCATTTCTGGCAAAGAGTAAATGCGGTCACGTTCTTGTTTTACTTCCCAAAGTTTTCTGTCGCCCATGATTACAACGTCGATAACGCTGTACTGTTCGAAAGCGAACTGATCTTGGCTTAGCACACCCAGCTTCTCTCCCGGAGTGATAGAAACGTTGCCCGAACTTGGCGTTAGTGCACCACTTAGGATTTTCATGAACGTTGATTTGCCGCAACCATTAGCGCCGATCAAACCATAGCGGTTGCCGTTACCAAATTTAGCAGAGATGTTTTCAAACAGCGGCTCTGCGCCAAATTGCATTGTGATGTTCGCGGTAGATATCAAAGAACTAATTCCTAAGCGTATACTGACACATAATTATTAAGCAGAAAGACGTGCCTATATAAGAAGTACGAAAGTATGGGTTAAACATAAAACGAAGCGCGGATTATATAGAGATCAGGATCACATTGTCGAGGTTAAACGGTGAAAGGATGGCGAACAGTGCAAAATTAAATACAATTCCTCTGTGATTAGGCCATAAATAGAAAAAATCCCCGTTAATTCCATTAACGGGGATTCGATTAATCAAAAACAGAAGCGTCCTATTGAGGACGAACTCATGCTCTTAATTCTATTTAGTTATTTTCTTCTGGACGTATTTTTGGCTTACATCAACAACCGCAACATCTCTAAAGAAACTTCTACCCAACAGAAGTGGGAAAGAAAGATGCGTTCTGTCTGCTAACGTAAATTCCGTTTTATCTTTTAGATCACCAATTTGAATCGCGGCAACGACAACAGCACGTCGTTGTGTACCCTCAGCGCTTGACTGCTTGATCTTAACCCAACGCTCTACTGGTAAGCTGATCTCTTCGGTTGTGATGTTGTCATGTTCAATTTTGAACTTAACCCAGTCTTTGCCGTCACGTTCAAAATCGACAATATCAACCGCACTGATTGATGATGTTGTGGCACCTGTATCGACACGTGCTTTAAACGCTTCTTTTAAACCAGGAACAAACACCCACTCCTCTTCCCCAAGAATCAGTTTGCCATCGTTTGTTTTTCTAACCTTTTCTACCGGCTTTTCAACAGGCACAGGTTTTACCTCAGGTTCAGTTGGTTTTACTTCTTCAGGCTTTTCTGTAGGTTCTGTGACTTTTTCGCCTTCTGCTGCGTCAGCTTCTGAAGAATCATCCACAATAGGTTGTTCGACTTGAGGCTTTTGCTCTGGCTCGACAGGTACTTGAGTTGTCGAGCAAGCAAAAAGACCGCCACTTAACATTAGGACTATAATCGCTTTCCAATTATACATTCAGTCACCTTCTATTTTGATACGTTGGCTATCGCTTTTGCTACGTAAGGAATATGCGATTCAGAAAGACCTGCAATATTGATGCGTCCATCACCAACACCATAGATGCCATACTCTTCACGTAACTGATTCATTTGAGTTTCTTTAAAGCCTAGTACAGTAAACATACCTTTATGGCTTTCAATGAAATCAAATTGTGACGTGTTATAAGTATTTCGCAATTCATCACATAAACTTTGGCGCAAATTTAACAAACGCTGCTGCATTTCACTCAACTCTTGCTTCCAAACCTTCGTTAACTCTTGATTCTGAAGAATTGTTTTCACCAGAGCCGCACCGTGATCGGGTGGCATAGTGTAAGTTGAGCGAGCCAGCGTAAGAAGCTTACCTCTTGCGTTGCCAACGTGCTCGTTGTTCTTACCGATAACGATCGCCGCACCCGTTCTTTCACGGTATAAACCGAAGTTTTTCGAGCAAGATGTTGTTATCAGCATTTCTTCAACGTTGTTAGCCATGTGTTGAAGACCTTTCGCATCTTCTTCTAAGCCGTCTCCAAAGCCTTGGTAGGCAATGTCAACGAACGGTAAGAAGCCATTCTTTTGCGATAACCTGGTGATTTCTTGCCATGCTTCAAAGTCGATATCAGCCCCCGTTGGGTTATGACAACAACCGTGCAGTAATACCACGTCTGATGGACCTGCTTTTGCAAGGTCTTCCAACATTTTTTCAGTATCAACTTGCTTCGTTTCAGGACTGAAGTAATTGTAGTATCGAACTTTTAAGCCTGCCGCTTCCATCACCGGTTTGTGGTTAACGTAGCTTGGGTTTGAAATCCAAACTGTGGTATCTGGTTGAGAAACTTTCATTAAGTCGCCCAACATACGAAGTGCACCACTTGCACCCGGTGTTTGAATCGCAGCAACGCGATCCATTGCAGAAGTCCCTTTAAGCAGAAGATCAACCATACTCTGGTTGAACTCTTCACAGCCTGCTAGGCCAACGTAAGCTTTGGTTTTCTGCGTTTCAACAACGATATCTTGAGCCATAGAAACTGCTTTCATGATCGGTGTTTCGCCTTGGTCGTTTTTATAAACGCCAATGCCCAAGTCGACTTTATCAGTACGAGTATCGCCGCGGTAAGCAACAGAAAGAGATAGAATTGGATCTAAAGTTGGTTTTGGTAGATGTGAAAACATGAAAGTCACAACCCTTTGAAATTCAAGTAATGAGTTTCACGTTAACATTATCGTAGACAAATCAGAAACATTTTTTAATAGAAGCGCTTAGTTAGAATAAGTAATCAGAGATTGGTCATTTTACGTCACTAAACAGCGCAAATATCGAACACTTTTAGTGCTTTATCAATAGAGCAGTAGCTTGTTTAAAAAGTACCTTGTTGATTTTCGGCTAAATACCTTGTTTGAATTGCCTTGGTGTCATGCCCGACCAAGTCTTAAATCGAGTACTAAAGTTAGCCGCATTCGGGTAACCCACGATCTCGCCAATATGTTGAATCGACCAATCACTCGACCTGAGTAATCGCGCCGCGTACTCCATTCTCATACGCATAATGTGGGTCATCGGGCTATGAGAATAATATCGTTGACACAAGCGATGGAAATGCGGCTCTGAGCACGGGAACAAGCTCGCAAGCTCATGAACATTCCACTCTTTATGGAGCTGCTTTTGTACTTTGTCGAACACGCGTCTTAAACGAATTATGTTACGTGATTGTTGCTGAGGCACTGGTGCATTAATCATAAACTCTATTTGAGCCACACTATGATTGGCGATCGCTCCACCCAAATCGATGGGCAGCGCAATGCTTCTTAACAAGGTATGAATGCAAGACGACACCACCTCTGCTGCTGGCGAAAGTGTGTAACTCACTTCATCGCTCACTACTTTATCCCATTGCTTATCTGGCGAGAGAAAGATCCATGCGATTTGCCATGTTTCTTCTTCAATCCCAAAGCCATTTTCTGTGCCCGCAGGAACCGTAATGCATGACCCTGGCTCTAGAAGATAGCGACACGCCCCGCTTTCTAACCACCCTTTACCCCTAACCGTGTATAGCAGCATGTGTTTCTGAGGATTCTTCCGATGTACCGAAAAGAAATCTCGGCACGACGCCGTCCCACACTGAACGATACCTAATTGTTCGAATGCCAATACATGGCTTTGATCGACAAACTCTTGGTGTGTCTGATCAGAGATCTCGTAGCGTTCGTGTTTCTCACTCATTTCACTGGTCGCTCATTAGGTTTGTCTGCAATTGAATCGCCACATTAGTCATTCGATAGTTTTGAAATAGATGCTTTTGAAAATAGATAGTTTGGCAAAAGTTTGTGATGAACCTGAACAATACAGCCAAAACAAATGCCGATAAACTTCTCGCATATTAACCACAGGGGAAATGCGATGCGCTCGACATATCGTCATCTAGACAAAGATTTTTGGCAAAAGCTTTTACACATCGGTTTGCCTGTATCGCTACAAACTATGTTGTTTTCATTACTTGGCGTAGTCGATATTTTTATGGTTAACCAACAGGGTGACTCTGCAACCGCAGCGGTTGGCGTGGGTAACCGTATATTTTTCTTCAACTTAATCATGGTATCTGGGATTAGCGGCGCCGTCAGCGTGCTAGCTTCGCAATATTTCGGTGCGGGAGATTTCAACGGAATTAGACGCACATTAGCGCAGTCATGGACACTGTCTGTCTTTGCCATCATCCCCTTTGTGTTCATTTATACATTGGCTCCTGAATCAGTCGTGTCTGTGGTGGCCTCAGACCCTGATTACGTCCGCTTGGCAACGGATTACCTTTGGATAACAGGAGCCAGCCTTATTGGAACCGCTATAGTTGTGCCGCTAGAAACTGCGCTTCGTTCTGTGGGCGAAGCCAAGCTGCCCACCAAAATCAGTATTTGGGCGATCATCGTGAACGCGATTCTCAATGCATTGCTGATATTCGGCTTATTTGGCATCCCTGAACTGGGGGTGGTTGGCGCGGCAATTGGCACCACCATATCTCGATTCTTTCAAACGATTGCCCTGCTTGGTATGGCGAATAGACACTACGCTCACCTGTTCCCAACACTGACTAATTGGCGCGATGCAATATTGCCTAAACATAGAAAGAAGTATCTCAAGATAGCGATTCCGATGTTGGTTCATGATACGGCTTGGGCGGGTGGAATACTGATTTATAACGTTATTGTTGGTCAGATGGGTGTTGGCGAGCTTGCGATAGTCTCACTGTTATCGCCAGTAGAAAGCATCTTGATCTCGGCGTTTATGGGTTTTGCAGTCGCGGCATCGATCATTTTAGGCAACGAGATCGGCGCGAAAAACTATCAACGTGTTGAGAACACCGCTTGGGGGTATGTATTGGTCAGCTGTGGGCTTGCGGCTTTACTAGCCTTGATGTGCTGGTTTGCTAAACCCGCGATCGTATACATGATCGGCCTTACTCACTTAGAGCTCAAAGAGACGGCTGTTAACGTCACCTTAGTCATGGCACTCGGCATGATACTAAGAGTCTTCAATATGGTTGGCATTGGTGGTGTGTTGAAAAGCGGTGGAGACATCAACTACAGTATATTCATCGACTTGTTTGGCCAATGGGCAATCGGTATCCCCCTTGCCTACTTTACTGCGCTGGTGTTGGGTTGGCCGCTAGAATGGGTTTTGATGATTGTGCTGCTGGAAGAGCTAGCCAAAATAGCTCTGACCAGTCAGAGGATTCAATCTAAGAAATGGATAAACAATTTAATCGACGAGCCTGAGCACATTCCTATTTAAGCAGGCGCCAAACCGACACTAACGTGCGGGCGATAGATTCAAAGAACTCACACCCAAGGGCTGATTTGTAGCATTTCGCTAACGATGAAGCCCTTTTTTCTGTTTCTGTTTACGAGAGTACTAAATCAGAACAAGCTTATAAGTCAGCAAAGCTATAAGTCAGTAAATCGATGAATGATTTGGTTTGAACTACCACGCCAATCCAACATTGGATCTGCTTTATCTTGCTCAAAGCGGCCATCAATCAAAGTATCAACGTATTCCAGTACTTGCTTCTGTTTTTCATCAAGCTCATCTAACTCGTAACCAGTCCACATCCAGATGTCTTTGCCTTCACATTCTGCTTTTACACGCTGAACAAGCTTAAGCACTTCAGAAACGTTTGCAGGATGCAAAGGATCACCACCAGAAAGCGACAAGCCACGACGCTTGATTCGTGGATCATTGAGATCAGCGATAATGTGGTCTTGTAGTTCTTGAGTAAACAAATGCCCAGAGTCCAACCTCTGCGTCGATTGGTTATAACACCCGCGACACTGGTGTACACAACCCGACACAAACAAAGTGCAGCGTGTTCCTGGGCCATTTACAACGTCGATTGGGTGGTATTGGTGATAATTCATAAGGCAGTATTGAAAACTCGTGATTACTTAATAGTTTGAGAAGATGTGTTGTAACAACTGAAACGAAAGAATTGGTATCGACATAGCGTCGATACCAATCTTATTTCTTGGAACGTAGCTCTTCTAAGTTCACTAGCTAACGATCGCAGATCTTAACCAAGATCCTTCGTTAGATTAAAGGTGCTTAACGCGGCGTTTAACTTCTTCTTGCTTACCAAAGTTAAATGGTCGTGCATCTGGGCTACCAAGGTAACCACAAACACGGCGTGTTACCGATACTTTGGTTGAGTCATGGTTGCCACACTTAGGACACGTAAAGCCCTTACTTGTACAGTCGAACTCACCGTTGTAACCACATTCGTAGCACTCATCTATCGGCGTGTTGGTGCCGTAGTAAGGAACACGTGTGTAGCTGTAATCCCATACGTTTTCTAGTGCTTCGATGTTCTTCTGCATGTTCGGGAATTCGCCGTAACAGATAAAACCGCCGCTAGAAATTTCAGGATAAGGCATCTCGAAATCGATCTTGTCGTATGGGTTCACTTTCTTCTGCACATCTAAGTGGAAGCTGTTTGTGTAGTAACCACGGTCTGTTACGCCATCAATCACACCAAACTCTTTAGTGTCGATGCTGCAGAAACGGCTACATAGGTTTTCACTTGGTGTGCCGTATAGGCTGAATGCGTAACCTGTCTCTTTCGTCCAAGATTCCACTTCACGCTTCATGTACTCCACCAGCTCAAGCGCTTTAGCACGCATTTCGCCGTCGTCGTACAAGTGAACGTCTGTGCCGTAAAGCGCAGTCATTGCTTCGTGGATACCAATGTAACCAAGAGAAACAGATGCACGACCATTCTTGAAGATATCTGCAATAGAGTCATCTGCTTTCAAGCGAACGCCACATGCACCTTCCATGTATAGAATTGGAGCAACACGTGCTTTCACGTTTTCTAGACGAGAAATACGAGTTTCTAGCGCACGACGAGCTAGCTTCAGTTTTTCATCAAGCAGTTCGTAGAACTTAGTCATATCTTGTTTTGCGTTAATCGCAATACGTGGCAAGTTCAGGCTAACAACACCTAAGTTGTTACGGCCTTCATGAATTAACTCACCGTTTTCTTCGTAAGTATTCAAGAAGCTACGGCAACCCATAGGGGTTTTAAATGACCCTGTCACTTCTACTATTTTGTCGTAGTTAAGGATGTCTGGATACATACGCTTAGACGCACATTCAAGCGCTAATTGCTTGATGTCGTAGTTTGGATCTTGCTTCTGGTGGTTCAAACCATCTTTGATTGCAAACACCAGTTTAGGGAATACCGCTGTTTTGCGGTTCTTACCCAAACCTGCGATGCGGTTTTTCAAGATAGATTGCTGAATCAGTTTTGAACCCCAGCTTTCGCCTAGACCAAAACCAAACGTAACGAATGGTGTTTGACCGTTAGCCGTGTGTAGCGTGTTTACTTCGTATTCCAAAGATTGGAACGCGTCGTAACACTCTTTCTCGGTACGAGAGATAGCAAAAGCTTCTGGGCTATGAATGTCCCACTCTTTCGCTAGCGATAAGTGCTTTTCGTAACTCGCCATCACGTAAGGTTCTAGAACCTCGTCGATACGGTTAATCGTAGTACCGCCGTAAATGTGGCTCGCCACTTGTGCGATGATCTGTGCCGTTACCGCTGTTGCTGTAGAAATCGATTTAGGTGTGTCGATTTCCGCGTTACCCATCTTGAAGCCATGCGTTAACATGCCTTTCAAGTCGATAAGCATACAGTTAAACATTGGGAAGAACGGTGCGTAGTCTAGATCGTGGTAGTGAATGTCACCACACTCGTGAGCTTGTACGATGTCACGCGGCAAAATGTGAGTTTTTGCATAGTGTTTAGCCACGATACCCGCCAGCAAGTCACGCTGAGTTGGGATAACTTTACCGTCTTTGTTGGCATTCTCATTGATCAGATCAACATTGCTTTCTTCGATCAAACCTTCGATCTCGCGAGTTAAAGCGCTTTGCTTCTCACGTGCGATGTCGCGGTCATGACGATATTCAATGTAGGCACGAGCCAGAGACTTGTATGGTCCCTGCATTAGCTCGTTCTCGACCATGGTTTGAATTTCAGAGATATGAACTTCATCGTAGTCTTCGAGCTTCAACTCAACTGCTAATGCCACATTCAGTGCATAAATAGCAATTTCCTTATCGGCTTTGTCTGACGCTGCTTCCACTGCAGCTTGGATGCGATCTCTATTGAATGGAGCTCTTGAGCCATCACGCTTGATTACGATTGATTTCACCACTTCTCCTTACTCTTGAGGTACTCACAGACTTATCCACAAACACACTATATAGAGCGATTTATCGTTTAACTAACACTAGATATTGTGGCGTATTTAACGAGAACCACCAACTTTGAGTATTGATTTGGATCAATAAAACGCGCACGCTGAACAAGATAAATCCAATATTATTACGTGAGTTCTCAAGTCGAAAAGAAACAATGTAACAATAAAAAAACTGCTAAAAAGAGTTGAATTTTTGGTAAGTGTTGTAGGATAACGGCTCAACTATATTGGACACCAAAATTAGGGATATTTGGGATGAAACGACTTCAAAAGTGGATAATGTTAGCTTGCTTACTCAGTAGCCAGACATTTGCTGAACCTTTAACCATATCCAGTTGGAATATCGAATGGTTATCAACCAACGAGGCTGTGAATAAGTTTTCTGCCCAACGTGATCAAGCTGATTTCGACAAACTTGAAGAATACTTTCAATCCTTAGATGCGGATGTGGTCGCCTTTCAAGAAGTCGACGACGTCAATGCCATTCAGCGCATCGCCGGCGATCAATACAAGATATTGATGTCTGACCGAGCATTGCCCGAAAACAGTAACCATCAGTTCAAAGAAGTGAACCAATACACAGGGTTCGCGGTTCGTAGAGGAATCACACTCACCGACTACGCTGACTTTCTTCTGGAGTCGAGTGCTAACAGCAAGCTTAGGTTTGCCAGTTACATGGTCGTAGAAACGGAAAGCAAGCCGATTTACATGTTGTCTGTGCATTTAAAGGCGGGTTGCAGCGGCGCTTACAAGTCGAACCGCGATTGTTCAAGACTCAAAGACCAAGCACAACAACTCAATAAGTGGATTCAGCAAAGAGAAAGAAACGGTCAGGATTACGCGATACTAGGCGATTTCAACCATAACCTATCCTACTCAAGAGATTGGATGTGGAAAGATATGACGCAAAATACCGATGCTCAGTTGGCAACAAGAAAAACTCGATCAGATTGTAAGGTACGATCTAACCGCAATAACCATCGCACGCACCAGTTCCGCTCTGTGATTGATCATATTGTAGTGAGTAAGTCGCTAAATGCTTCTCCTGCAAAGCAGAAGGTATTTGAAACGCAGGATGTGCTTGATTACAAACTTAGCGACCATTGCCCAGTTTCAACAACGATCAACAAGTAGGTTTCAGATATCCTCAGATAATAGAAAATAGTAGATACGGAAAGAGGCTGACTGGCTTTTTACTTAAAGCGAGTCAACCTCTCAAATGGTCATATCAGCCTATCGGATAAGCAATATCCGCACTGCTAGCAGGTTTTATTCGTACGTCCCGCCAGCCACATTCCCACCAGCATGCTTAAGACGAACAGCCATACCGTTGGGTTACCGCCACTAAGGCTGGTTACTGCAGGCCCCGGGCAAAAGCCTGCAATCCCCCAGCCTAAACCAAAGGCAGTTGAACCTAGAATCAGCTTTCTGTCGATTAGCGGGTTGTTACGGCTATCTAACGGTTCGCCATTGACCGCTTGAGAGCGCTTTTTAATGACCAAATGATAAAACGGAGCGAACACCAATAACGCGCCACCCATGACGAATGCCAAGCTGATATCCCAGTCGCCTGTAATGTCTAAAAAGCCAAGTACTTTGTTTGGATCAACCATGCCTGAAATGATCATGCCAGCGCCGAAAAGAAGACCTGCGAGCAAGCCAATAACTATAGTAAACGAAGAGTTTTTCATTACGCCCCCAAACCAATCAGATTCTTAACCAACACAGTTGCCATTGCCACACCCATAAACACACAAGTCGCGACAATTGAACGTTTAGACAAACGTGCCATTCCCACAATGCCATGGCCGCTCGTACAGCCATTTGCAACCTTAGTGCCGAAGCCCACCAAAAGACCGGCTATGATAACCACTGCAAAGTTGATCTCTTCTAACTGAGGAAGTTGATAGCCCGTTGGAATCAACAACCAACCGCTCACAACCATTCCGACAACAAAAGCAAGTCGCCAATGTTTCTCGGTTTTCTCAATGTGGAAGTCCGAGCTGGATTCAAATCCTGATTCTAAACTTGTATTCTTTCTAGACGGCAATAAACGACTAACGATTCCGCTGATTCCTGCTACTCGCCCGATGCCCAACATCAGAATAATTGCCGACGCGCCTAGCAGCATGCCGCCGAAAAACGCATCCCAAGGTATAAAACTAATCACTGACCTCTCCTATCCACAAACTCTAATCTAACTCACCACAAGTTAAATTAGAGTTTACTAATAAATATAAATTAGTCAATGCTAATGTAATGGCACTATGTTTCGGTTTGCAAGTCTAGTGTCTAAAGCCAAGAAGCTTCACCCATGAAAAAGCCCCTAGGCGTTAACCTAAGGGCTTAAGATTTATTCTGTCTTTTGGTAAAGAACCGCTATTTGATCTTGTTCTTCTCAGCAATCCACTGCGACATGTACTTAGTGCTCGCCATGCTGTGGTGCTTCAGCATAGAGCCAAAGAAGTTATCCAGTCGATGAGACTCAAGCTCGGAGTCTAACGTAATCAATCGCTCGATCAATTTATCGCCCAGTTGATTCTGTTCATAGTGCGCTTCAAGAATTGAATGACACTGACTTTGAGCCTTGAGCCACTTCTCTTCATCGTTATAAAGAGCAACAGCTTGTTCAACAAACTCGTCGATATCGTCTGCAACCGCGCCCGGCCATTGCAACTCACCTTGCGGCAACATGCCTTCACTACCAATTTCACTGGTCACGTTTGGAGTTTGCAGCTTCATTGCATCAAGCAACTTACCTTTAATGCCCGCACCAAAACGTAGT
Source organism: Vibrio sp. 5S239 (assembly GCF_041439575.1). Lineage (NCBI taxonomy): Bacteria > Pseudomonadati > Pseudomonadota > Gammaproteobacteria > Vibrionales > Vibrionaceae > Vibrio > Vibrio sp. 5S239. Next base: position 37,802 of record NZ_JBGOOM010000026.1, read on the forward strand.
GGCGCGACACACACACGTGCCTGCTCCATCACTTCTTGAGCGTCTTTCGCCCAACCTTTGATATGGAAGCCAGTTTTAGGGTTGTGCAAAGCCGTCGCTTTCGGTGGTGGATACGATCCATAAATATGAAGTTCAGTGTCAGGCAGCTGTTTGCGAATCTTCGGCCAAATCTTTTGTAACTGAAGTACAGCATCCCAGTTAGGCGCATGTCTAAAGTTACCTATCGTCATGAAATGCCTACGTTCTTCAAAGCTTTTCGTGCTTACCGGAAGCGTATTAAGATCAACCATGAACGGCAAGTGATGAAGCAGTTTGGGGTCGATATTGAACTCGGATTGAAGCAGTTCCATCTCGTAACTTGAAATGATCAACGAAAGATCACAGCGCAGAATAGCGGCAACTTCACGTTTAGCTAAATCGCTGTACAAATGTGCTTTGGTCAATTCCGTTTCTTTCTTAACAGCTTCATGACGAGCATTGCGTAGGAACTGTAAATCTTCAGTATCCAGTAGCTTAAAGGCATTCGGGCATACCTTCTCAACGCGCCAGCCAAATTGTTCTTCCATCATGAAACGGTCAAACATAACAACATCAGGCTGCAACTCTTCGATGTACTGGTCAAAGCTATCGCAATTTAGCTGAATAGATTGGCTCGTGATGCCCTCTTCAGAGAGATCGATCATGTGCTCGGTTTCTTGAGCTGGCGTTGCAAATTCAACTGACCAACCTTGTCTCTTAAATAGACGTAAAAGAGACATCATGTGGCTGCCAGCCGCCGATGAATTCGGTTCTGGCCAAACGTAGCCAATTGCTAAAACTTTCTTCAAAACACTTCCTAAGAAATAACAAAAGGGACTAACTTAGCCCCTAATAAAACGTTTATCGATCGTGGTCGACTTATATCGCTGATTATAATGAGTTCTAATCACTCTGCGATCAGATTCGCTCACCTACATTACGAGCTATCATAAGCACTTCATCAGCAGAGTACAGGTTTGAAATCGTAGTTTCGACTTCAGAGCCTAATGTCGACTGATAGAGCTTTTGTGCAAAGTTATCCGCTCTGGTCGTCACTAGCACATGTTTTAGCATCGATCCTTGCTCTGCTAGCTTCTGTTTCACTTGCGGCAAGGAGTCCAGAATCAGCTTTTTGCCCAATCCTTTCCCCTGCGCAGTTGTTAACACGGCAAGTTGCTCTAGTTCTAAAACAGCTTCAGGTCTAAACCCGCTTTTCTGCACCCAAATAATGTAACCAACAACTTCACCTTCGCTTTCAACAACAAAGTTAAGAAATCGTGGTGAAGCGTTTAAGTTACATTGTAACCAATATCGTGAGTTTTTCTGTCGAACAAAGGCAGATTGATGAACCAAAGCCGCCACGTCGAGATCGGCTTCTGTCATAAAACGAACTTGGGCCATACTACTATTCGTTCTCAGAATTAGGACGCGTTTTACAGTGTAAAATGGCTCTTTCTAGAAGCTCTAAAGCAGATTTATCAGCTTCCGGAAGCTTAGCATCCGATTGACCTAACGGTTCAACGCGGCTGCCCCACTTAATGTGGCCAGCACCCCACGTTAAACCCGCACCAAATGCTGCAACAAGAATGTTGTCGTTAGGCTTAACGAAACCTTGCTCTAGCGATTCACACAATGCGATTGGCACAGTCGCTGCGGATGTGTTGCCGTAATTTTGGATGTTAACAAACGCTTTCTCACGATCGATACCCGCCATATCACACAGAGTTTGAATGATTCGGATGTTCGCTTGGTGCGGGATCACAACGTCGATGTTGTCGGTTGAGATACCTGTGCGGCTCAACACTGTGTGTGCCGCTGCGCCCATGCCTTTCACTGCACGCTTGAAGATCTCTTTACCAACGAAATCAAAGTCCCAGTAACCGTTATCAGCAGCAAAGCGGTCCATAGATGTACCGAATTTTGGTACTGCTAGAATGTCACGGCCCTCTGCGTCACAACCGATTTGCGCTTCTTGTAAGCCAACTTGTTCTTCGGTGCGAGATAGAACCACAGCGCCAGCGCCATCACCGAAAAGAACCGCGGTATCACGCTTGGTCCAATCAATGAAGAATGACAGGCGTTCTGCGCCTACAACGATCGCATTGCGGTAGTTACCCGCTTGAATCAGTCGAGTCGCCGTTTCAACACCGTAAATGAAGCCAGTACACGCAGCGTTAAGGTCGAAAGCCGCTGCGCTTTTAATGCCTAGGTTCTGTTGAACCTTAGATGCAGTGTTTGGGATCAGTGAGTCTGGGCTGCACGTCGCGATGATAACTAGGTCGATGTCTTCAGCCGCTAGACCAGCACACGCCATGGCATGTTTCGCAGCAACAGTCGCTAGCTCAGAGGTATTTACATGACTGATACGACGGTTTTCGATACCAGTTCGAGTTCGAATCCACTCGTCAGACGTATCAATGAAAGTGCTTAGATCATCATTGGACAGCACGGCTGGTGGCAGACACTTTCCCCAGCCAGTAATTTCGGCGTAAAATTTTGTCATCATTTACCTATTTATTGTTTGTTTTTATTTAAGTATCGTATTCTAGTTTTAAACAGTATAAGCGCTCTGTGCGTGATTCGTAAATCGCGTTAGCCACGGAGTTGCAATAAAAAGAGAAAGTTATGTCTACATTCAACACACGCTGCCCTTCTTGTAATGGCGTAAACCGAGTTCCTTCAGAAAGAATTTCAGAAAGCCCAACTTGTGGTAAGTGCAAAACAGCACTGCTCGATGGCGCTCCTATCGAGGGAACGTCACTTAATTTTCAATCTATCTTGAACAGTTCACAACCTGTGGTTGTCGATTTCTGGGCGACATGGTGCAACCCATGTGTTGGCTTTGCGCCAGTGTTCAGTGACGTTGCAAAAGAACGCTCTGGAGATGTTCGATTCGTTAAGATTGATACTGAAGCTCAGCAGCAGCTCGCAGCAATGTATCAAATCAGAAGCATTCCGACCGTGATGGTGTTTAAAGACGGTAAACGTGTCGATACGATTAACGGTGCACTGCCAAAAGGTCAATTTGATCAGTGGCTTAATCAAGCACTAGCTAAGTAAGCACACAAAAATAGGTTAGAGAGTCGTATCAAACCAAGACTCTCTAACCTACTGTTTTATTTATGGTTATCACTTAACTTCTTGAATTAAACCACAGCTTCGCCTTTCTCTTGAATACTAGATTCTTGCTTACCTAATCCGTATTGCTGTTTGATCTGGTCTGCGACTTTCTCGGCAATCATAATGGTTGGTGCATTGGTGTTTGCCCCAATCAGTGTCGGCATCACAGAAGCATCAATGACTCTCAAATTATCCAATCCATAAACTTTGAGATCTTTGTCCACCACTGCTAATGAATCGCTACTAGGTCCCATTTTACAGGTACCCACCGGGTGATATTGTGTGTCTGCACGGTTGCGAATATCTTGCTCGATAGCCTTGTCATCACTGGCGTCTACGGGGTAGAAAGCGTTGCCACGGATATCATCAAACGCGGAACTCTCTAACATTTGATACTGCTTCTTCCAACCCTTAATCATGATCTCCATGTCTTCAGGATGACTGAAAAACGCAGGATCGATCTTAGGCGGATCATAGGGATCACTGCTATTGAGCATCACGGTTCCTATGCTTTTCGGTCGTAGTAAGGTGACGTGAGAGGTAAACCCATGACTGGTATGTATTTTTCTGGCGTGGTCATCTACAACAGCGACCACAAATACAAACTCTAAATCCGGCACAGCGATATGATCTTCGGAACAGAGAAAGCCTATCCCCTCTGCAAAATTGCTGCTCATCTTACCGCGGCGTTCTTTGTGCCATAGCGGTAAGGCTTTGGTCATTTCAGAGGCCATTTGCAGCGAGATGCCGAAGGTTTCACGCTTTTCACTGCATTTGTACGAGTGCACTAAGTCGATATGGTCTTGAAGGTTCTTTCCCACTCCAGGTAATTCATGAACTTGTTCGATGCCATGCGTCTCTAGTTCAGCTTCAGCACCGACACCCGACAGTAACAGCAATTGCGGAGAACCAAACGCGCCAGCAGATAGAATCACCTCTTTGTTAGAACGTATTTGATAACGCTTTCCGTTAGAGCCATATTCAACGCCGACCGCCTTCTTGCCTTCAAACAAGACCTTATGTGTGGTGGCTTTAGTAACGACCGTGAGATTCGATCGTGAAAGGTTTGGCGTTAAGTAAGCCTTGGCAGCACTGCATCGTTCGCCATTCAGCTGTGTTACCTGCGTCGGCATCGCCCCAAACTGAGCAGCACCGTTAATATCCTCATTACGAGGCACACCTATCGATTCACACGCCGTTAAATAACGTTCCAACATAGGGCTTGGAGATCGAAGGTTAGCCACATTAAGAGGACCACCTTGGCCGTGATATTCATCTTGGTGGACTTCGTTATTCTCTGCTTTTTTAAAGTAAGGCAGACACGATTCATAGTTCCAGCCAGCATTACCTAAGCTTTCCCATGTGTCGTAGTCGTAGCGGTGCCCACGGGCATACATCATTGCATTGATAGAGCTAGACCCGCCAAGTGTCTTTCCCCTTGGTTGGTAGCCTTTACGACCGTTCAAACCCGGCTGTTCAACCGTTTCGAATGCCCAATTATTGAGTTTGGTTGGCATCATCGCGACCACGCCAACGGGTGTGTGAATAAAGGGGCTCGTGTCTTTACCGCCCGCTTCTAACAAGCAAACCGTCACATTAGGATCTTCCGACAACCGAGAAGCCATCACACACCCAGCCGAACCTCCGCCAACAACAATAAAATCATAACTATCCATTGGTCATCTCCGCTATTTCTAGTGGGTGTAATTCTCGTTTCAAAATTTTGCCTGTCGCCGTCATTGGTAGCGCTTTACGAATGAACACCTTGCAAGGGTATTGGTAGTCGCGAGTTGCTCACTACACCATGCTATCAACATAGCACTATCACATTGTGTATGTTCGTGAAGCACCACATGAGCGCGAATTTTTTCGCCTAGATTTCGTCTAGAGGATCATGATCGTTCACCCACCGCCGCGACCATTTCCACATCGGGGTGGCACATCAACACTTCTTCGATTTCTCACGGATACACGCGTGTCTATATACGGTTCATTGAATTTGTTTTGTAACTAAGTTCAAGTCAACGGTCTATTCTCTTCCAAATTAAAAGCCAATGATAAAAGGATTAACGGCTTTTCTAACCTTATAAATTGATAACAGATCATAAAATATCTTCATTGTATTTTGGTGTATATAGACGATAGATCTCTTTTATCTTAACGACCATTTTTATTCGTTTTACCCAATTCACTTTCTACTACATAGTCGCGGAAAATTCTTAATTTCTTTCACTTTAGATAGAGGCTCCTGCATTGGAAAACGTTCAACCACCAACTCGCATCACCGTTCCGGTTATTGCGCTGTCTTTTTACGCGATCGCTTCAGGCTACTTAATGAGCTCACTACCATTAATGCTTTCTGAGTATGGCCTAGACAGTAGTTTATCGAGTTGGCTGGCGAGTGCATTCTATGCGGGTCTACTGGCTGGTACGTTATTGATTGAACGTGCAATTGCTCGTATTGGTCACAAAGACGCATTTGTGATGGCACTGAGCATTTTCATCTCTACAATCATTGTGTTACCAATGCTTCCACACCAAACAATATGGTTACTTGCTCGCTTTGTCGCAGGTGTTTCTGTGGCAGGCATTTTCGTGATCGTTGAATCTTGGTTAATGAGCGGTGAAGAGTCACAACGAGCAAAACGCTTAGCTATCTATATGTGTTCACTCTATGGTGGCTCGGCTATTGGTCAGCTTGGCATTGGTTACCTAGGGATTACAGGCGGTGTCCCTTTCATCGCAATTTTCACCCTGTTGTTTGGGGCAATCATTGTATTAATATACGGACAAGCGACACCACCACCGATCCACGATGCGCAGTCTTTGTCTTTTAAGCAAGTCAGCAAGTTGAGCCACAGCGCTCTAATTGGTTGTATCGTATCGGGCCTAACGCTAGGCGCGATTTATGGCTTGATGCCTGTTGAGCTAGCTCAGCGCAACATTTCTCAATCTGACATTGGAAGCTTAATGGCTTTGGTTATTATGGGGGGTATGGCTGTTCAGCCTATGGTGACTTGGTTATCACGTTATGTAGGTCAAGTTCTGTTGATGGCTTTGTTCAGCTTACTCGGTGTCGCGAGCATTGCTGCATTGACTATGAATCACGAGCTTCAAATGTTAGGCATGAGCTTGTTTGTGTTGGGGATGGCGACATTTGCCCTTTACCCTATAGCAATTAACTTAGGTTGCCGTAACTTAGACCCAAGCTATCTGGTTTCAGTGACTCAAATCATGCTGCTTTGTTACAGCATTGGTTCGGTTGCAGGCCCACTAGTAGCAGACAGCTTCATGGATTCACAAGCAGGTCTATTTACTTACCTATTTGCGTCTCTGCTTGCGACAACTATTTACATGCTTATGGCGAGCCTCAAACGCTCTCCTCTTCAAATCGCAGGCGAGTAAGTAATTAAATCGCGTCTGTATCATTGAATTATAATCACACAAGTCGCTGCATTGTGACAATTGATGATGTTTGGGGGCTCTCATTCAGACTATTTAGTTTCAAGGAGAAGCCCCCTTTTCAATTTTGGGAAGTCAACCTCGATAAGAAAACCCATAAACACATAAAATTCGACGCCAAAATTGAAAAACATCAACATCACAACCTTCCTAACCCTTCAAACAAAAGAGCAGTCGCTTAACTTGTGACTCGGTGACTCTTTCGGTATTGACTTGGTGACAGCCCAAAATGCTTTTTGAAACGATGTGAGAAATTATAAGGATCTTTGTAGCCTAATCGATTGGCAATCATCGACACCGACCAATCTTGATGTTTCAACAAACTGGTCGCTTTGTCCATTCTAAGCTGGATCAACTTGCTACGAGGGGAAACGTTAAACAGTAATTTAGTCACTCGGTTTAGCTGTTCTTCACTGATAAACACCCGCTCCGCCATACCTGCCACTGTCCACGTTAAATGCAGACTACTTTCAATTTCGTTGTATAACGCTTGAACACGCGCTGTGGTGTTGGTCGATTTAGGCTCAAACCCCGTTAGGGTTCGAATGATCTCGCTCATGAGGAGTTTTCTGTAACTTGCCCTGCCACCAATTTCAAAGTGAATCAAGTTCATCAGCGACCAAACCTGTTCGCACTCTCCGAAAGGCACAATACTCTGACCTAAGCCCGCAATATGTTGCCATTGCAATGTATCGGGCGTCAGCATCCACGCCATTTTCCAATAATTGTATTGAGGATCAAGCTCGAAGCGAAATGACGTTCCCGCAGGCAGAACCACAAGCGTGTATGGCGTGATGGCTTGTACCGAGGTTGAAGTGGTGAGGATTCCTCCTCCTTCTTGAGTAAAAATCAACGTATGAACATTCACAGATTCACGTTCAACCCAATACGCGTCATACAACTTCGCCATGCCCCCCATATAGACACCGCAGCTTTTCATCTCTGGGATATCTTCAACGGTCAAAAAACGTTCTTTGCAATGTTCAGCGAGAAAAACTTCATCTTGCCACGTTGTTTTAGGCTTCATAACATCAATGACGGATTCGCACAGGTTTTGTTGTTTTTTAAACATGTTGTTACTTCACTCAAGTCACTATAGTTCTGCCATAAATCGGAGAGCTTATGACAACTAACATCAACCCTAACTCATCTATGAATAACAAGCCAGAAAGCATCTTACCTCGTATCGTTAAACTTGGTTTGCCCGTTGCTTTGCAAAGTGCACTGGTGGCTATTCTTGCCCTTGCTGACGTCTTAATGGTCAGTGATTATGGTATGGAAGCAGCTGCCGCTGTGGGAATTGCATCAAAATGGCACTTCGTTGCGATTATGATTATGGCAGGGTTGGCCTCAGCAAACGGAACATTAGTTGCTCAATACTGGGGGAAGAATGACCGAAAAAGTGCGCGCACAGTGTCATCCATCGCAATGGTGTTTGGCTTAAAAGTTCTGCTGCCTGTCACTGCAATCATCACTCTTGGTTCCCAATTTTTAATGATGTTGCAAACCAGCGATCAAACCGTCATTGAGCTTGGTGCTACTTATCTTTGGTACGGCTTCCCTGTTTTGCTGCTGACTCACATTGTGGTCGTGGTCGAAGCGAGCATGCGCTCATCAGGTGACACCGTCACCCCACTATTGCTCGGTGCGGTGACGATTGCCCTCAACATTGCGCTTAACTTCGTACTCATCAAAGGGGCCTTTGGTATTCCAGCGATGGGAGTTGCGGGTGCGGCACTAGCAACCACCCTAGCGCGCTTGATTCAAGTGGGCCTGATGTATGGCTACATGCGTATGCGCAACCATTGGTTGTTAACCACGCCTAGCTCACCACATCGTCCATCACTTGGGTTGTCTTATCGTCGTATTGCTCTGCCGCTAACGATGAATGCAGTATTGTGGGCAATGGGGACGATGGCGTATCAAATGATCTTTGGTCATATGGGCACAACAGAACTGGCAGTCTTCTCAATGCTGGCGCCTTTTGAGTCGCTATGTTACTCGATTTTCTTTGGTATTTCGGTGGCATGTTCAGTGCTACTTGGTCACTCACTGGGTCGTGATGAATTTGATGACGCAATGAGCATGGGGCTGACATTTATTAAGGCAGTGGTTGGGTTTGGCGCAGTTGTCGGCCTTATTCTCTTCCTAGGAAAAGAACACGTATTGAATTGGCTGAACTTAACGGACGAGAAACTATACCCACTCGCTTCGCCAGCGATGATGATCATGTGCTTTGCGGTAGTGATCCGTATGTTAAATATGGTGATCATCAACGGCATTATTCGTGCTGGTGGAGACAATGCATTTTGTCTGCGTATGGATTTCATTGCGATGTGGATGGTTGGTATTCCAGTGTGTGTTTACGGCGCGTTTGTCGCGGGATGGGATTTCAAATACATCTATGGTCTGATGCTCGTGGAAGAATTAGTGAAGCTCACTATCTGTTCACACCGTTACCTGAGTCGACGCTGGATCAACAACCTGACAGTGACCTACGAAGAACCACAAGCGGCGTAATCTCTTACGTTCAAGGTTCTAGGTTTAGGCATCGGCTATAAACACAAAAAGGTCTGATTTCTCAGACCTTTTTCATTTTTGGTACAACCGTTTTAGAGCGTAATTTACTTCTTGTTCATTCTAATATGGCGATTAGACACGTTTGGCAGTGGCTTCTCTGGCACTTTCCGTTTTTCATGAATCAAATGTCGAATCGCTAAAACCGGATGCTTGAGTAGCATTCTTGGCCCAGCATAACGCATCACTAAACGCATTTGCTCTTTCGGATCAGGTTTATAGCAATGAATTGGACACTTGTTACAGGTCGGTTTTGCTTCACCATAAGGACATCTATCGAGCCGTGTTTCGGCGTAACGCAACAGTTGCTCACACTCTTCACATAACGCGTTATTCTGACGATCTTCACCGTGGTGAGCTTTACAGTAGATGTGCACCATCGCTATAACGGTTTTGTACTCCGTTGCGAGTTCACCTTGAAGAATGTTGTTATGTTGAAACATGATTAATTGCCCAGAGATAAACCGTACAGGTTGAGATTGACGCTTTCACTTAATACGTCTTCGACTCGCTCAAACACAAAACCTAGTTTAGTCAGCAATGCGATACTTCGAATGTTATCAGAGGTTGTGATGGCAACTAAATGACCGATGTCAGCATTCTGCTTAGCTTGTTCAATTATCGCTTCCGCTGCTTCTTGGGCAAAACCTTGACCATAGACTTCAGGAACGAAACCATAACCAATATCATGCGACTCTAAGGTATCCCTTTTGATTAATCCGCAGATACCAATTGGTGTTGAAGAATCCTTGATTTCAACCATCAACAAACAGACGCCTTTCTCTTCATGCATCTTAAGAATGTTGTTTTCGATGTACTCCACAGCCTTTTCAGTATCGCTGATTTCCTTATCACCAATGTAACGCAGGAAATCTTCTGAGCTGTATAATCGTTGAATAAACGCCGCATCTTGATAGGTAATCATTCTTAATCGTAAACGTTCGGTCTCGACTGCCTGCATAGTGATATTTTCCTTGCTGAGTACCATGTAAATATTGAGTTCTAGAACTAAAATGATTATCCTCCACCGCCTAAACTAAATACAAGGCTATGCAGCAATGAACCGTAAGAAAAAAATTAATCAAATTCTAAAAAAGAAGCAGAAACAGGCGAATTCAAAACTGCATGGTAGCAACAAACCTCGCTACATTTCTAAAGCTGACCGCGCAAAAATGGAAGCGGAAGAACAAGAGAAAGCCGCTCAAGAACAAGTTGAGGGGGCAGTCGAAGCAACTGTTGAAGCTGAAGAAGCCGGTATCGAAACTGAAGAGAAAAAAGCTGTAGAGTAAATTGTAAACTCGCAGTTCTCTTGTTTAACACTCAGAACGGAGCCAATGGACAAGTACAAAAAAGCAGCCTCTATTTCGGCTGCTTTTTTGATCCTACCGCTTTTAATTTCACTGATTAACTTTTGAAAGGCTGTACTTCCCAACGGGCAAATGGCGCTTTTGCGTTAATTCCTGTTCTTCCCCAACGATCAACGGAATCCACCACTAAGATACGCTCGTTCGGTACTAGTGATTTAATTAAGTTGCTTGGCTTTTTCGCTGTGACTAACCAAAGCGCATCGTCTTCAGAAAACATCGCTTTAAGCTTGGCTTTGTCTTGCTCAGTCCACTCAAGCTCAGCTTTGAACATGCGCTCTTCAACAAACAGTTGGCTGCCAGACGCAAAATCTTCCAAGCTTTCTGAAAGCAACAACACTGAATCTACGTCGTTATCCAATAACACCGCTTGTTGCTTGTTAATCAGTTCACGAACATCAAGCATCACACGCTGTAAGTTGCTATCAATCGTATCTGCTTGCGCCGGCCACAATAACTTAAAGTCATCAGCCACAATTGCCGCCATACGCGTTAGGTTAGTCGGGTTTAACCAGGCATATTTAGACACTTCGCCATTCGATAACGTCAGCGCTGCCACACCTTGCGCGCGCGGTGTAATCGCTTGAGCGACATCCACCTCAACCAAGCGGATGTTACCTTGTCTTGCGTATACAAAGGTAGGATCAGCTTGCCAGATGGATGACAACGTTAACGCAACGGTCGCCTTTTCACCTGATTTAAGTACTTTGCTTACGCCCTTGGTACCAAACCAATTCGGCAGACGATCAATACCGTAGCGTTTTGGTGGTAGGTACTCGGTCGTAATGTCAGTGCCTTTGGTTAGCTCTGTCGCTAACGCGTAGGTCACGGGCGTACTGGTGAGGATATCCTCTGCATTTACGTTGAAAGACACGATTGGGATACCTAACAATATGCTGCTGACTGCACTCACTTGAGCCGTTGCTTTTAGTGAACTTGAAATACGATTCATTAAAGAAGTCATGATTATGCCTTTCTTACAATTCGGTATAGCGTTGCCGCTAGGAAAAATGTTGCGGAAACGATGATGATTGACGCACCCGATGGCACTGGCAGTTTAAGTTCCATCGGCAATACTGTTCCGACCAAACATGCGATAGTTGCCAACAACGCAGACAGTAAAACAAAGCTGCCCATGCGTTTAGTTAGCAGTCGAGCTGTTGCTCCTGGGATCAGCAATAACGCGCCGACCAGAACCGCACCCACTATCTTCACGGCTGCAATCGTCACTAAGGTGATCATCATGACAAACAAGTAATCATAGAAACTGGTGTTGTAACCACGTACCTTGGCAATATCAGGGCTGATACAAGTCAGCAGAATACGGTTGAACGTTGGTATTAAGAGCAAAATGATGAGTGCGCAACTGCCTGCGAGAATCATCAAGTCTTGGTCCGTTACGGTAAGAATTGAACCAAACAGTACATTCTCAAGCATGTGAATATTGATCTTACGTGCCACATACATCAGCAATGCCGCACCAACCGCTAACGCTAGTGCAAGGAAAACACCGACTAGGGTATCGTATGGAACGTTGGTTCTGTTTCTTACAAAATGAAGAAGCAGAGCGAAGATCATACAGAAGCTAAACAAACCAATGATTGGGTTTTCTGGTGGCTCGCCAAGCAAAACACCAATAGCGATACCGGTTAACGCTGCGTGACCGACGGCTTCAGAGAAGAAAGCCAGACGCTTCGCGATCACCAAAGTACCAAGGCCACCTAGTAACGGACCAAGTAATAACGCGGCAACCAGTGCATTCACCATGAACGCATACATGAAGCTGTCTGATAACCAACCCGCTTCAACACCAGTTACGGCAAGTTGTCGTAACCAATCCATTACGCCACCTCCTTCGAGTTAACGACAGCTGTACCACTGCTGTAATGCTGGAATAGGCTTTCAATTTTGCTTTGATGCAATACTTGTTCATGTGGACCGCTATCTACCAAAAATCGGTTCACAACATGTACGTTTGCTTCCAGGCGACGCACTGCGGTGACATCGTGGTGAACCGCAAGAATGGTGCGACCTTCATCAACGCATTCACGAATGAGAGATTCAAGATAACGAACGCCCTGTTCGTCCATACCAGTAGTCGGTTCGTCCAACACCAATAGGCTTGGGTTATCCAATAAGGCTTGAGCAAACAACACTCGTTGTTGTTCGCCGCCCGATAACTGGCCCATACGGCGGTCGCTACGCGTCGCCATACCAACACGGTCTAGCTGCGCTAATGCAAGATCCAATTGCTTGGATTTGCGACGCCAAAACAGTGGGATTCGAGTTTGATTGAGTAATACAAAATCCATGACCGTCAGAGGTAAGCTCGATTCGAAGGTCGCCTTTTGAGGAACATAACCAATACTTGGCTTTTCTGGCCAATGAATATTGATTTGCCCAGAGAAAGGCGTCAAACCAAGAACAGAGCGTAGCAAAGAGGTTTTGCCACCGCCGTTTGGCCCCATGATCACGTGACACTGACCCGCTTTAAGTTCGAGCGAGATATCATCAAGAATCACATTGTTGTCGTATTGTAGACCGAGTTGATTAATTGAAATCGATGGACCCAGCATTATGCGTTCCCGCTTTTATCTTGGTTCGCTGCCGCAAATTTCATTGCTTCGATTAACGTTTCTAGGTTCTTCTTCATCTCAACTTCGACTTTATCGTCTTCATATTCGCCGTGCGTCATGTGAGAGAAACGGTAAAGCTGCACGCCGGTTTCTGCTTCAATGGTGTCAACAAAGCGGTTTGGCATGTTGAGTTCATAGAACAGAACATCAATGCCTGATGCGCGGATCTTCTCGATCGTCTCTTGCAGCTGGCTAGCACTTGGTTCAACACCGTGTGCAGGCTCGATTACTGCCGCGACATCAACACCAAACTCTTGAAGGATGTAGCCATAAGCATTATGCGTAGTCGCGACCTTCATGCCTGATGTGTCTAGCTCACCTAATGACAACATCGCATCACGCTTCATCAATCGAAACTGCTTGGCATACTTACGCGCGTTCTTGCGATAAAACGTAGCGTTGTCTGGGTCGAGTTTAGAGACTTCACTGGCGATGGTGTAAACCTTTTGAATCGTTGTCGAAAGCCCAACAAAGGTATGCGGGTTAACGGCACCTTGACCAACAGACTGTCCAAGAGCAGGAAGCAAAGGCACTTCCTTGTTTGCCTCAATCACGACTAAGTCATCACGTTGCGCGGCTGAAATCACTTTAAGCGCGAAGTCATCATGACCAATACCGTTTACTACGATTGCATCCATCTGGCTCAATCGCTTTAAATCATTGGGTTGTGGTAAGTAGTTATGCGGATTAAAACCAGCATCAACCAAAGGAAGTATGTTCACTTTGTCACCCACCACGGCTTTTACGTAGCTGTAGTAAGGTTGGAGGGTTATGCCAATCGTTAGCTTATCGCTATCGATCTTGTATTCTTTTGCCAATGCATTGGGTGTCATGAACACCGCCAATAACGACATCAATAGAGTCATAATTCGCATAGTAAATCTCTTATTATTTGTGAACATTTTTGTAAGCCGGATTGTTTAATGAGAAGAAGCATCATGCTGTTCAACTTCTGATTCATTGACGACCATTTTCCACCCAGCAGACTCAAGCGTGTGTTGGTCAAAAGCATCAGGCTGTTTCGCTACACCACCGAAGAAAATCCAGATTTCAGGAGAAACGCTGTTCGCGTTCAAAATAAAGGAGTTCGCAAAGCCATGATCGGTTGGTGTAGTATGATCGCTTGATGTTGCATGTTGATCTGGTGTAGAAAAATAGTAACCACGCTCATCCAAGAGCCAAGCATGAGAACCTTTGCGCTTCCAACTCTGATCTTCAACAAATGGCGCGACCCATTCATCTTTCAGTGATGCAACACTTGGCCATTCGCCGTCTGAGTCCATACGCAGATCACGAATCTCTTCATGCGCTAAACGCAGTTCTGACAACATTGCCAAGTTTTCTTGTTCAACATCGGTCACCAGAATTTGATGATCAAGTATCGCTTTCACGCGGGATTCTGCTTGATGAAATGGGATAGCAACCGTGGCAAAGCTCAGAATGAACACAATGATCAGCCCTACCCATTTGCCTTCTCTGCCGCCCGTGTCAGCACGTACACCTTGGATCATCATTTCTCGCTGATCTCAACAACGTCTACTTCAACAGGAAACTCGTGGCCTGAATCAAACACAAGGTAGAACTCAGTGTCAGGGTTTGGAAACTCAACGATGGAGCGCTTATCCGTCATCTCTTTTGCAATCAAGTTGTCTTCGTAATCGTACATCTCAACCGCATAATCAATCGCTTTACTACCGTCTGAGTAGCCAGCTTCACAGGCCACGGTTTTGCCTTCAAACCAGCAGCTCATCAATGGAAAATGTGCTTGCGCAGGTAATGCAGCGGAACCAAGTCCTAAAGCCAAGCATGGAGTGATGAGAGATTTTAGTTTTGTTTTTATTGTCATGGTTCGTACCTTAGCCACAGTGCAAATTCTCAGTAGTAAACTGAGCGATAAAGGGCTCAAATGAGCCCTTATGTTTTTGGTTGCTTAATCAGAGATCTAGCCCTGATATCACAGGTTATTGAAGCAGTGCTTCGAACGTTAGGTGAACGTTCGCGCTTGCTTTGTCTGCGAGTGGGTTGTCAATCAACTCACCTTTGTAGTTCGCTTTCATTACGTAACGACCCGCTACATCTGGAGTGAACGTGATTTCACCGTTCTCATCGCTGACGACATCAATCTGCTCTTGGTGGTTACGATAAAGCGTACCTTCACGAGTGATCTCAGCTTTCACGTCTTTTTGAATTTCACCGTTGTAGAAGAATTGGAACGTCACTGGTTCGCCTTCAACGATGTCTGAAGGATGTGTCACAGGCTTCATTTCTAGAAGCTTCCCTTCGATTTTGAATACTGAATCCGTTGGCTTACCTACTGTGATGTAGCTTTCTGCACGAGTGAAGCCGACTTGAGTTACAACGTCACGCGACTTTTCAGGAAGAACAGAGTCACGTTCCGCTTTGTTTGCTTTGATCCATTTCACCGTGTCACGACGGCCCGCTTTGTATTGCGTGTAGTAAGACGGCTGGTTGTTAATCGCTACTTTATGTGTGCCTTCTTCTTCAAAATAGAAGTCGAAGATTGAACGACGTTTGCCGCGAATCACAAAGTTAGGACGCTCGCTGCGGCCGTCTGGCATGATGACATGAGCGTTTTCACTGCCTGCAGGCTTATCGAAAACGAACGTACCATGAGATGCTGTTACGTCGAACGTTAGCCAGTCACCGCCTTCTTTAGACACGGTAAAATGAGACGGCAGGATCCAACGTGGGTGAGCTTGCGCTGTTGTCGTTACCGCTAGGCCGAATGCCATCACACCCGCTAGTGCAAGTACTTTGATTTTTGTCTGTTTCATTATGTTCAATTCCATTATTTATAATTTTTAGCTGTGTCGCTTAACCTAAGCCTGCGAGGAATGCTGTTTATTCTGTTCACGCTTTTTTACTTAGCGATATAGTTCAGAGTGATTTTCCCCGTCTCTTCCGTTGCCTTTAATTCATAAGACGCGTTTGAATCTGTGAGTGATACTTTTTGACGAAGGTAGTTACGGCCGCCGTGTTCACGAACAACTTCGATATGAACCGTGTATTCGCCTTGTTCTAGATCTTGTCCGTCATCGCTCTTACCATCCCAAACGAAACGGTACTTGCCAGCAGGACGCGTAGCTGATGTCACAGCATCAACCAATTCACGATCGTAACGTCCAACCTTTCGCCACCAGCTACGCAAATCTTTAAGCCATTCGTCTTTACCGACCCAAAGTTCAATCGTTTTCACTGACTTTCGTTCACTGTTTTCAACCCAGACAGCAACGTATGGACGGGCGTACATTGAGGTATCAATCTTCGGTAGCTCGAAGGTCACATCCAGTTTTGCCGTGTCAGGAATTGTTTGTGCTATACCTAAGCTTGGCAAAAGAGACAAAACAAGAAGTATCTTGCTCCAGTTCATTTTTTTCATGTTTAACAACCTTTTAAATCCGTTTAACCTTTTATTCATTACTCAATTCGATTAATCAATCGAATAAGTGTTAAGGCACGGCGACAAAATAGATAACAAGTGAGATTGCAGACCCAAACACTGTCCATTTTATAGAGGTATTCAGTGTTTTTTTCTTAGGTAACAGTAAACACACGCCAGTAAGCACAAAGAAGATCATCAGTAGTGCTGTAATATCGATAAACCATTTCCAAACTTCACCGCTATTACGCCCTTTATGTAGGTCATTCAAAAGCGCGATAACGCCGTAATTGGTGGTTTCGACTTCGACCATTTCAGACGTCACGTCGACAAATACAGAAGCGTTGTAGCCTGGCCCTTTGAAGTCCATGGATACTTCCCCTATCAGCAACTCACCGTCTTCAATCTCCGCGTAGATATCTAAGCCGGAAGGAACACCAGACAGATTGGCTTCTTCAAACAGAAACATCTCGAAAGCAGGCTCATCAGCTTTTAATCGACCGTTTTGGATGGTGAACAAACTCATAGGAAGCGTTAACGTAGAGCGCTGGATATTGGGATGACTTAATTCAAATAACTCAGGTCGATTGAGGGTTATACCTGTTACTGAGAAGAAAAGAACAACGAACAGAAGCGCCATTGAAATATAAACATGAAGTCGACGAGCCCATGATTGAACTTCCCTACTTTTTAGCAACATACGAACCAATACCTATAATTTTTATGGCGTCAATTTAGTTGATAATAATTCGTATTGGCATTCAATTTACATTGTTTACGTTTGCCGAGCGATGTAAGGAGATTTACATAACATTACATCGGAAGTCATCGAGCTGTATGCATATTCTTGCTAGCTTGTACTGAAGGTAATTGATAACTTGTATTGGAGGTGACTGAGAACAACGTCAAACCTCAAAAAACCTTAGCCTCAACATGCTCGATTGAGGTGGGTTTAAAATAAGCGCTGTGGCGTTAAAAAACGAAGTTAGGACTATTTGATCGTTGGAACACTTTGACGATCAAGAACAAATGATGGACTCATCGGTTGATATGGTTTACTAAAAAATAGAACCCATAACCGATTTGAAGATAGCTAATTAAGCTGAAAGGGATTTTGAAATGCGTATTATTGTTTTGGCTTTTGCCACGCTAGCAACTGCGTGTACTAGCCAAATAACCAACACGGAAGAGCGCATCCAAGAATATATCGGTTCAGACATAACTGATGTACAAGAACAGTATCTAACTGAACGCTCACGCCCTATCAGTTTTTGGGCATCTCGAAACTATGCTTGGATTGAGACGAAGAAGCCATTAGATAATGGTTATACTTTATATATATTTAAGAATCCTTATCGAGACTGTACCATTAACTGGATAGCTGTCACCGGAGGCGTGATTCAAAGTGCAACGTTTAGTGGCACGATGTGCAGCCCTTGAGCAAATTATCCAAACAGTAAAACGGAATGTACTTCAGCCGCCAGAATTAAAAAGGGTGTCATTTGAACCATCAGATGACACCCTTTTACTTATTTGTTTTTATCTTCTTTTTTCACTATCAGCAGTTAGACATTTCCGTTATCGCTAACTGTTCTAAGCTGAGTCAGATATTTAATCCAACCTTTTGCTTCAGACGAGGGATCGATGTTGTTCGCGCGCTTCGCTTGAGCAAGAGCGTTATCTAGGTTCTTTAGCTTATACCATGATCGTACTTTCGCTAAAGCAACGTCGGCTTGTTTGTTTTTATCTTTCACTTTGTCGAGAACAACCAGCGCTCGATCATAGTAACCTTGCTGAACCAGCAGCTGAGCGACATTCCAATGATATTGGATGTCTTTTTTAGCCGCTAGCGTCCACACTTCAATAGCACTGTCCCACTCTTTAGCTAACTGCCAGTAGGTTGCTTGCTCAGCCAGAAGCTGAACATCACTGTTCGCATCATCTAACTTAGCGATCTCTTGAGCAGCACGCTCTGGAATGCCGCGTTTCGCGTAAAGCTGTGCTAACAAGCGGCGATCTGAGTTTTTCAGCTCGACGCCTTGTAAATCAGCCAGTGCTAACGTGTTCAATGCATCACGGTTACGTTCTAGTCTTAACTGAATACCCACAAGTTGACGCCACCAGTTATCTTTCTCTGGTTGGAGTTCAATAAGGCTTTCCAGTGTAGGAATAGACTGCTTCCACTGCTTTAACTGGAGCTGTGCGCCGAGTTTTAGCGATAGAGATGATAACTCTGGTTTCGAATTAAACTTGTCGTGGTTACCGATGGCAACTAGGACTTTCGACCAGTTTTCAATTTGGTATTCCGCTTGTGCAATTCGCATCCAAAGCGTGTCTTTCTTTTCCGTTTCTGGGGCCGTTTTTACTAGCAGGTAATAGTGCGGAAGCGCTTTTTTGAACTGCTGATCATTTAACAACAAGTCAGCAAGCATGCGCTTCGTTACCCAAGCTTGTTCATCAATCAGTAAATTACTGTCGACCGCATAAGTAAGCTGCTTAATTGCCGCATCCGTTTTACCCTCTTGCCAATAAAACACACCCAACATTCGAGCAACGTACGCCTTATCGTAGCCTTTAGAAAGCTCCAAGCCTGCAAGTACGTCAATCGCTTGTTTAACCTGTTCATCTTGAGCCAGCTTATGCGCCTTTTGAACACGAATTGCAGTATATTGGGTTAGGTCTTTTGCTTGCGTTGTAAGGGGCATGAACAACAAGCCCACTAATATCCATATCTTTTTCATCATTTTGCCAACTTAAACTCGAGTTTCACGGTTTGACCAACCTGAGCTATCGCTTTTCCATCGACGACTTTCGGTTGATATTTCCATTTTTTAAGTGCTCTCATCGCTTCACGTTCAAACATACGACGTGGGTTTGCATCAGTGACTTCAATGTCTACTGGGCGTCCCGTTTCATCGATAGTAAAAGACATAATCACATGACCTTCAGCACCGCGCTTAAGCGCTTTTGCTGGGTAACGAGGCTCTACTCGATACAAAGGCATTGCCTGTTGGTTTGACCCAAAATCAGAAAATGTCGGTGCATTAATCGCTAGGCCGTCAATAGATGTATTCAAATCCAAAGAAGGCAGTGAAGACATCGAATTCAGAGGCGTAACTTCAGCTTGTGACTGAGACGTTTGCGCTTCCGGTGGCGGTTCAGGCATTTCAGGTTTTTCAGGGACTGCGCGCTGTCTTCTTTGAACTTCTTGTTCTTGTTCCACCATTACCATGTTGAAACTTAACGTCTCACTGTTGTCTGGTGAACGTTGATGGCCATTATCGACCATCCAAGCCATAAAAGAAAACAGAGCCAAGCCCAATGCACCCGCTAGCGGTAAAGCAAGAAATAGGCGAATCATTTATGAAGATCCTCCAAGATCATCGCTTATCAGCAGCAAGCGCTATGTTTTTCACACCCGCACCTTTAGCGGCATCCATTACTTTAACAACCGTACCGTTGTAAGCGTGTTCATCCGCTTGAATAACCAAAGAAGCATCAGGTTGTTCTAGCAACAAGTGTTCTAGTGTTGCTTGAACACGCTCTACATCCACAACACGTTTATCAATGAAGATATCGTTAGCCGATGTGATAGCAACGAAGATACCGGCATCTTTTTGGCTAACCACGTTAGAAGCTTGCGGACGATTGACTTCGACTCCGGATTCACGCACGAATGAACTGGTCACAATAAAGAAAATGAGCATGATAAATACAATATCAAGCATCGAAGTTAGGTCTATTTGAGCCTCTTCATTTTTAGAATGACGTCGACCGAGTCTCATCGTTGACTCCTTAAAGATTTTTCTAATTTTAATTCCAAGCGGCTACACACTTTTGCTAGGCGAGCATGAACAAACATCCCCGCTAATGCCGCGACCATACCTGCCATGGTCGGCAGCGTCGCCAACGAGATACCTGAAGCCATTAATTTAGGGTCACTGCTGCCTTGAGTCGCCATGACATCAAAAACAGAGATCATACCGGTTACGGTACCTAGCAAACCCAACATCGGACAAATAGCGACTAACAGTTTAATAAAGTTCAAGTTTTGATGTAGCAAGATACTTGCCTGCCCCAACCAGCCTTCACGAATGGCTTTAGCATGCCAAGAAGAGTGATCTTCTCTTTCACGCCACTTCTCAACCCACACTTTACGTTGCTTTGGAAAGTAGAACGCAAGATAAAGTACGCGTTCTACCACAAGCACCCAATAAACAAGGACAACAGCCGCTAGCCACCACAGAACGAAACCGCCCTGCTCCATAAAGCTTGATAAAGACAGCAGCCAGTCACTCGTTAACCAACTCGCTGGTAATAGAGAACCCGACAAAATATCCATTACGCAGCAGTCCCAACTGATGAAACAACAGCGTTTGAATCAATCGTCTTTTCTGCTTGCTCAGCCACAAGGCCAATACCTTGTTTCTCTAGAATATTGCGAATATTTTCTGCCTGAGTGCTAAGAATGTTGTGTGCAAGAAGAAGTGGCATGGCTGCAACAAGGCCAAGCACGGTGGTCACTAGAGCCATAGAAATACCACCCGCCATCACTTTAGGGTCGCCATTACCAAACTGGGTGATCACTTGGAATGTCTCGATCATGCCGGTAACCGTACCAAGTAGGCCAAGCATAGGGGCAAGAGCAGCAAGCAGTTTCAGCATTGATAAACCTTTCTCTAAATGAGTTTGCTCATCAACCACCGCTTCTAGCAGTCTTAGCTCAAGGGCTTCAACCGTTTGGTTTTGCTCTTTGTCATAAACGGCAAGGATACGGCCAAGTGGATTGTCACCCGCTTGCTCTGAATTTTTCAATTGAGAACGAATTTTTTGACGAGCAATCATCAAAGAAACACCACGAACAAGCGCGATAATCAAACCAATTGCAAGTAAACCAAGAATCACTTTACCGACTACGCCACCAGCTTGTAGACGATCGGTTAGGCTTGGCGTAAGTGCTAATTGCTCTAACATGAATCCGCGAGAAGGGTCGACAACCACGTTAGATACTTCACCATTCGCTAACGAAGAAAGTGACGCCAAAGTCGGGCCATTCGATGGCTGTTTTAGATACGCAATCGCATCCTCACGTTGGGTGTTCCAGCTCACGTAGCCTTGCTCTGTAACTAGCCCAATTGAACCTAGGCGGAAAGCATCAACGGTTTGTGTGTTTCCTTCACCATTGATGAACGCAATTTGAGATTTGCTAAGCTCTGCGCTCGCTTGAATTTGCTCATTCATGCTCGCCCAAAGACCCGATAGTTGTGGCATTGATGGCAGTGATTTAGCGTCAATGATCTGATTGACAGTCTCGGTGTGTGCGCCTCGGTCCACGCTATTGATCGTGGAATTTAATTCGGCACCTAACTCTTTTGCATTTTGACGAACAACACCAAACAACTCGCCTAAACTGCCCGTTTCTAAACGAAGCTTCTCTTCTAAACGCGCAAGTTTGTTTTCATTTTCACTGAAGGTTCTGGTCAACGCATCTGTAGCGGCTTGGATTGAAGCTCGCTTCGTTGCCAGTTGTGCTTTGATCGCTTTCAGCTCTTGCTCTGTTCTTTTGAATTCAGATTCACGAACAACGTTATGAGATGCTTGAATACGACTCTCTGATTTAGCTTTATTAACCAGTTGAGCCGTCGTATCTGATGCAGAAAAAGCAGAAAATGAAATAGATGTAATACAAAGTAATACTGCTAATGGCTGTAAGTTCATTACTTAACCTCCGCAACAGTTAAAGAAACAGGTAAAGTAATTAAGCTTGGTGCCGCTTGCTGGCTAGCAACATCATAAGCCTTATCTAGCTCAGGTTTGATTGATGAATCAAGCTCTTGCCATTGATCTTTTACCTGATTCCAAGACCAATACTGGCTGCCATTCAAGTTACGAGCCACTAGAGAAATTCGTCCCAGATACAAAACATCGGCCTCAATTGTTTTCTCGCTAGTTAATGCTACTCGACCTTGATAAACCCCCAACTTAATGCCGTAGTCCATCTCGATTTGATACGCTTCTAAAATACGGCGATATTTCTCTGCGTCACTGACATCAGCACGAGTCATCATTGCTTGTAGCTTTTCAACTCTTTCTAGACGTTGCTCTTTCTTGATTGGCACATCTTGCTCTACTAACTGTTGAAGGCCATCAATCATTTGATACATCAAAGGTACAACACCCTGGCGTGTATATTTGATTTCGTCGATCTGCCCTTTAATACTTTGAGCTTCGTTGTTTTGACTCTCGACCAATGCGGCAAGATGATCGTGATAGACTTCTAGATTTTTCACTTCTTCTTGCAGACGTTCAATCTCAGCTTGAAGCATCAAAGTGGCTTGTGAGCTTTTATCAATAACTTTCTGGCTCGATGCCGACGCGTTATTGGTCTTGTTTTGAATAGATTGAGCTTGATCCAAGCTGTTTGCCATAGAAGGCACAGTAACCAAACTAATGGTAAGTGCTAGGCTAATTTTTAAAAGATTCATAATTGTAGTCATTTACTATAGAAGAAGGTCAAATGAGTTTTATTGATAAGCAGTCTCATTATCATTAAAAGTCACTCACATTACTAGGTATATTTTATGAAGTAGCAAAATAACAAAAGGGGAAAGCCTAAACTTCCCCCTAAACATTTATACTACCAATGACACCCTACCAACAAATTAGTATTTTATCTGTAGTGTAGCCATGTAGTTACGGCCTTCGCCGATTACTACGTCTTCTGCAAATTGATGGCTTGACGAAGTAGAACCACCACCTGCTAGGTATTCTTTATCAAATACGTTTTCAACCGTTAGACGAGCCACAAAGTCTAAAGAATCATCGTATTTCATCGTATATGCAGCTCCCATATCGACACGAGCATAGCCATCTTTCTTAAATGTATTCGCACTATCACCGTAGCGTGAACCTTCGTAGATAAGGCCTAAATTCACATCAACTTCGTTGGTTGCAGCATAAGTAGACCAAACACTTGCTGCAAACTCAGGTACATCTGCAGGGCGATTACCTCCATATGTTTCATGGTTAACAATTTCAGCGTCTAAGTACATTGCAGAACCAGACATTGAGAATCTTTCCGAAATGAAACCTTGCGCACCTAACTCAGCGCCACGGTGAACTTGCTCGCCGCCTTGTGTCTTAGTCCAATCACCAGACGCAGTATCTTCTACGTCCATTGAGATATTTTCTTGAGTAATGTCAAAGACTGCACCCGATACAAATAGGCGCTCGTCCATCAACTCCCACTTAGTACCTACTTCGTACGATACACCGGTTGCGGCATCAAGAAGTTGGCCATCATTGGTGTACGTGCGTCTGCCACTAGAAACAACACCTTGAGGTTCGAAGCTTTCAGAGTAAGAAGCGTAAATGCTACCGTTTGAAGCTGGATGGTAAATCACGCCTAGCTTAGGTGCTACGTTCTCTTCTGCCACACCAGAACTTACTTTACGGTCGAAACGAGCGCCCGCAAGAACTTGCCATTCATCGTTGATAGTAATCAAATCTTGGATATAGAAACCCCAAGTATCGTAAGTACTCATCTTGCCTAACGATGTTGGACCCACTGACGGAGCTGGTACTGTAGCATCTGGTGCATATTCGCCACTATTGAAACGGTCCATACCGCGATAGTAGCTGTAGCCCAACCAGTTAGCACCGAATAATAGTTTGTGCTCTGTGTCCGCGAGCTCAGCAGTTGTTGTAAGATCCACATAAGCCGTTCTGAAACGCCACTTATCATGACGATAGTTACCGCCTTGAGTCACGGTACCCGTACCATCAGGGTTCATATTTTTAAAGCTTGGGTAGCTTTCCATATCAATACGTTCGAAATCTTGGTAGTTAAAACCTGTTTTTACTGACCATGTATCCGTTAGGTTAGCGGCAATATCAAAACCAACGTTCTCAACATCGTTTTCAATCTGTGACCACTGCGCATCCCAAATATGCTTGTCGCTACCCACTCGATTGCCATCTAGGGTGTATAAAGAGCCCGAATCAACACTGCCATCGTCGTTAGTTTTGTCGTAATGAACAGAAACCGTTACGTCTTCAGTTACATCGTAATCAACAACTACCCCACCAACAAAACGTTCTGTTTGAGGTTCAGAGCCGTCACCGTACGTTCTCCAAGAGTTGTAACTTTCTTTAGATAAGATTGCACGACCACGTAGAGTTTCAGCATCGTTCAGCGCACCGCTTACATCGACCGTTGTGCGAGAATGATCATTAGAACCAATATCTTGACTAACACTCACTTGCGTATCGTAAGTTGGCTTTTTGCTGACCATATTGATCAGACCACCTGGCGCAGAAATACCATAAAGAAGACCTGAAGGGCCTTTCAATACTTCAACACGCTCTAGCAATTCGATAGGTTGGCGGTAGTGAGACCAGTGTTGTTGGCCATTCTTAAGGAAGCCTGAAGAGCTCCCTACAGAGAAGCCACGTAGAGAAAAACGCTCACGGTTACGGCTTGTGCCACCCGCACTTACACTCGCATCATTCTTCAGAACATCACCAAGCGTTGTTGCACGCTGTTCATCAATGATTTGCTCATCGATTACTGAAACTTGTCCCGGAGTCTCTAACTGAGTTGCTTCCATGCGCATTGCAGTGGTGTTTGTATCGGCCTTGTAACCATAATCACGACCTTCGACGACCATATGCTCGTCTGTTTGTGCTGTTTCTGCCAATACTGCTGGTGAAGCCAATACCGCGCCGATCACTAAAGCCAATGGGCTCTTTGAAAACATGTCCTTTACTCCGCTTTATTCTTTTTGTCCGAGCACTTTTTTATTTATTCGCTGTGCTCACTAGGCCGTTACCGGCACCACTGAATTATTTCGCAAGTGAATATAAGTGATAATCATTACTATTTGCATTAAATTTACATTCTTTGCATTTGTAAGGTTTTGTAAAGGAACGGATGTATATTGATTACTTGCATATTAACAAAGTTCATTTGATACAACAGGTTACATGCCCACCGTTAGAAGATAGGTTTATGGGTAGAAGCTATCGCTATCCGCATTATTAATTACGTTGATTTAACGAACATTATTTAATCAATAATTCGGTTGTCTTATTTATTACCTTTCAAGCACCTTAATTTGTGTATAAAACTCTCGATAAATGTAATTAAACAGTGAATAACTTTGATTTAATTTGTTTAAATTATAGATTTATCAGTGATTTTGATCACATCTAGAATCCCAAGGCGATTTTTTGTTTTTCGATTTCTTTAACAGGCTGATAATCTCCTGCTCACTTTGAAAAGGTGTCAAAGTTATCAATAATAAGGAGTGTTCTAAATGAATACCAAGAAACCTATGTCTCTGACTGGACGAGTTATTCTCGGTATGGTCGCAGGTATATTGACGGGATTTGCCATTCAATCCCTTTTTG
This sequence comes from Vibrio sp. 5S239, assembly GCF_041439575.1. Classification (NCBI taxonomy): domain Bacteria; kingdom Pseudomonadati; phylum Pseudomonadota; class Gammaproteobacteria; order Vibrionales; family Vibrionaceae; genus Vibrio; species Vibrio sp. 5S239. The sequence continues at coordinate 63,790 of NZ_JBGOOM010000026.1, forward strand.
CAGAAAGTGGATTTGTCAACAATTACATCGTTAACGGACTCTTTGAAGTTGGCGGACAGATATTCGTCGCCAGTTTAAAAATGCTTGTTGTGCCGCTAGTCTTCGTTTCACTAGTGTGCGGTACGAGTTCCCTTAAAGATCTATCCACACTTGGCCGTATGGGCGGTAAAACACTTGCACTTTATATCGGTACAACAGCCGTTGCTATTACCCTTGCACTCACTATCGGTAACCTGTTCCAACCTGGAGCTGGTGCAGATCTTACTGCAGCAAGTTCTTTCAAATCAACGGATGCCCCTTCTTTGGGCCAAGTGATTATCGACATGTTCCCTACCAACCCTATCCAGGCAATGGCTGAAGGGAAAACGTTGCAAGTTATCGTATTTGCTGTGTTGTTTGGTATTGCTATCAGTGCGGCGGGTAAACCTGGTGAACGTATTGCTGCGGTTTTTTCTGACTTGAACGAAGTTATCATGAAGCTTGTAGCACTACTCATGAACCTAGCGCCTTACGGTGTTTTCTTCTTAATGGCGAAACTGTTCTCTAGCCTTGGCTTAAGCGCAATTTGGAATCTAGCGGAATACTTCCTAGTTCTGGCTGGTACCCTACTGCTGCACGGTTTGGTTACCTACAGTGCAATGCTTAAAGGATTCACAGGTTTAAGCCCAATCACATTCTTACGTAAGATGGAAGATGCGATCATGTTTGCGTTTTCAACGGCCTCTTCGAACGCAACGATTCCAGTTACAATGGAAACAGCGAAGAACCGCATGGGCGTAGATAATAAAGTGGCTTCGTTCACAGTACCACTAGGTGCGACTGTAAACATGGACGGTACAGCTATCATGCAGGGTGTGGCTACTGCATTTATCGCGCAAGCATACAACATTGACTTGACGATGGGTGACTACCTAATGGTTATCCTAACGGCGACATTAGCGTCTGTTGGTACAGCGGGTGTTCCTGGTGTTGGTCTTGTTATGCTGGCGATGGTATTGAACCAAGTAGGCCTACCACTGGAAGGTATCGCGCTTATCATGGGTGTTGACCGTCTTCTTGATATGATTCGCACCGCAGTAAATATCACTGGAGATAGTGCCGTAACTATCATCGTAGCTAAGTCTGAGGGTGCTTTTGACGAAACTCGCTTCAATGACCCGGCTGCTGGTGAGAAAGAAGAAGAAGTTAAGCTAACACGTCAACAGGCATAATTTAGCTTCTCTGTCGCTCTTACCTTCAAGCTAAAGCGTAATTAATGACTGCACCTTAGCTGATAATGAAAAGCGTATAAACTAAAACGCCACTGCAGATGCAGTGGCGTTTTTATTAAGTGGCAGATTCAATTAATAGCGGGGAAACATCAGATTTACTCGAAGTCCCCCACTTTCTCTATTCTCAGCAGTAACATAGCCATTCATCACACCCACCGCCTCCTTAACAATTGCAAGCCCTAGGCCATAACCACCAGACTGTTTATCTCGGGCTGATTCAATACGCGTAAACGGGTCGAAGATACCTGAAATCTGGTTATCAGGAATGCCATCACCGTCATCTTCTACAGATATGACACTGTAACGTCTGTCTGCTAACAGTTCATATGTAGTAACGACAATATGAGCATTCTCTCCTGCGTATTTAATCGCGTTACCAACCAAGTTACCAATGACTCGAAGAAGAAGTCTCTCGTCAACATTAACCATTGATGTCGGCGTTTCTAAATCGCCGACTAAGGTTTGATTCGGCTTTAGGTCGTTTTGCATTTGCGCGATAAGCATCGAACAGTAATGCTCAAGATGCATCAAGCTTAACTTAGGGTCATAACGAGACGTTTCTAAACAGCTAAATTCAAGGATTTCCCCCACTAGCTTGTTCATCTCTTCCGTTTCACTTTCGAGTCGATCAAGTAAACCGACGCTCTTGTCGTCAACCTTGCTTCGCAATAAATGTAATGCGAGATTTTGCCTTGCCAATGGCGTTCTAAGCTCATGTGACACATCACGGATCAAACGACGCTGCTTTTCAGCCAATGACTTTATCTCGAACGTCATATGATCAAAATCATGGGCTAATTCATTAAATTCACGCGTGGTTGAATCGAGCTCAGACACCACACTCACCGAAAAGTCCCCTTGCGCTAACCTTCGACTGGCTTCCCTTAGGCGATCGAGAGGTTGCTGTAGACTCTTCGCCATAATAATCGAGAACAGTGTCAACACGATCAAAGCAATCAAAGCTTTAATTAGATAAGAATAAGGTGCAAAAGATTTGGCGGGGTGGAACTGGTGCGGCAATTGGATAACCAAGGTATTTCCGTTATTAAGCGGTAGACCGAATATAGGCTTGCTCACACGGTCACTCAGTTGGTGATCCAAAGTTCGTAGATATTGAAGCTTGAATTCAAAATGCGGATGCATGTGTCGGTGCGTGATCGGTTGGTTATCTTTATCAATCACAAACAAGTAATACTCTTGAGCATTCCCCCAATCGGCTAACTCATCCATGTCACCTTCTTCAATCAACACATTGGCTTGATAGGCAAGGTCAAGCATTTCAGCTTTAACGGATTCAGGTACTTTCAAGAGCGCTTTCATCAGCGCTCTTTCAGCCACACCTTGCAGAATCAAAATACTCACCAAAATAACTGTCAGGTAACTGAACAGTTGGAACGTTAAGCCATCCTTACGCTTAGCTATATAGTCTGGGCAGCGCAGTAACTTAGCGATCATGCTCCAACTGACTCTAGATAACTGTACCCTTTACCACGAACGGTTTTGATGTGTTGTTTAGACAAGCCAGCCTGCACCAACTTTCGACGTATATTACTGATATGCATATCTAAGTTACGGTCGAAAGGACACAACTCTTTCTTTAGAACATGGATTTGCAAATCTGATTTTGATACGACGATCCCGTCGTGTTTAATGAGGTAGTCAAGTAGGTCTTTTTCTGTGCCGGTTAATGGCAAACGAGAGAACTGTTCGCACAAGCCACGATCGGACGAAGCCAAAGATTGTCTCTGACGTTCAAACCCAACTCGGCGCAAGATCACCTTAATACGGGTTAAGAGTTCAGGAACATTGAAAGGTTTAGCGATGTACTGGTCGGCACCCGCTTGATAACCATCGAGCATAGAGGCGTCATCATTAAGCGCAGTTAACATAAGAATGGGAGTAGCAAAACGCTGACAAATGCGTCTTGCCACTTGAATACCGCTGAGGTTTGGAAGCATTACATCGAGTAGAACCAAATCGACAGGATGCGATTGAATAAACTCAAGCGCGGACTCACCGCAATGAACAGTATCAACGTGATACCCCTCATTCTCTAACACTTCACCCAATAGCTCACACAACTGAATATCATCATCAACAACTAAAACGCGCGACATCACACAAACCAATAAATAATAATAGTTTGCATTCTAATTATCGTTATTATTGATTTCAATTATAAATGTGAGATTTACTCTATAATAAGAAATCTTTTTCAATCGATACAAATTTAGACGCAGAATCAATAAGGTTTTGCGCGGTTAGCCCAGGAACGCCATAGACTTCAACCGGTTTGCCAAAACGTTCTTTGATTCGCTCTACAAGGATTTCGAAATCACCGTCGCCAGAGACCAAAACTATCGTATCAACCGTTTCTGCTAGCTCTATAGCATCTAACGCAATACCAACATCCCAATCTCCTTTTGCACTGCCATCTCGGCGCTGAATAAATGGTTTTAGCTTCACATTAAAACCAACACCACGGAGAATATGGTGAAATTGACGCTGTTTAGGATCTTGGCTAGAGATTGCGTAAGCATTCGCTGTAACAACGTTACGCCCTTCCGTAGCAACATACCAAAACTGGTTATAGTCGAAGTTAGAACGATATTTGTCGCGAGTGGTGTAGTAAACGTTTTGAACGTCGACCAGAATTGCTATGTTTTCCATAAATTCATACCTTTAGATTTTCCGTATACCCTATTCTATTCAATGAGGAAATGCGAGTCGCTTTATTTAAAAAAATGAACCCTTTAGCGATCGTCAACGTAAATCTAAGCATCTTCAATATAAACCTAACTATGCTTAATGTAGGTCGATTTGTTCCCCAGTTACCTGGAATTATTCTTCGCATCACTGCATTCACGTTTCAATCAAATCGTACTCAGGCTCAGTGTTATTAAAGGGAGGTTGGCCATGCGACACCGACAAACACATAAACCGTGTGTAAGCCTCAACACAGCCAGATCGGCACAAACAAGCAATAACTCAAACGTTTGCTCTGATTTACTTAAGTTTCTCACCATCAGCATGATACTGATAATGAGCTTAACCATCAGCTCAGCACTCGCCTATCCAGCGAGTTCTCACACCAATTCATTACCACACCGCAGTGTGATTTATTTCGCACCAAAAGAAGATTCAGTGGTTAAAGAGTTTCTCAATGAAGTGTTGATCAACAACTGTCAATTGGACGAACGAGATGTCGTCATCATGGTAATAGCAGAGAGCGGTTACACTGTTCCTACTTGGCTAGAAGAAGAGTTTAAC